>FR894043.1:4895-17311 GCA_000434115.1 Roseburia sp. CAG:309
TTTCCATTGTTCTGATTCCTTTCTGTAGATAACGGTTGGCTTGTAAAGCCTGATATTTATTATACATCCGTGGAGCTGAAACAGCAAGACATATCTTGCCCCTGCCGGGCATATACATGGAGTAAAGAAAATGGAAGGAAGAACGGCAATGAGAAAAAAAGGCAGGATCAATAAGGCTGTGCTTCTGGTTGTCTGTATGCTGGCAGGGCTGTTTCTGTACGGCTGCGGACAGACTTCCACGGGGCAGAAAGAAGAAGGAACGGAATGCGAGTATACGGTTGTTGCCATGCGCGACTGTCCGAAGGAATTTTTAAAAAATTTAGAGGAGAAAAAGATAAATCCGTTTCAAATGACGTATCAGGATGGAACGTACCTGTATATGGCAGTTGGCTACGGCGAACAAAAGACAGGGGGGTACAGCATTCTGGTCAGAAAATTGACGGAAACAAAGGATAAAATTTTTCTTAACACAGAATTAAAAGGCCCGTCAAAAGAGGAAACTGTTCTGGAAAAGCCGAGTTTTCCTTATGTTGTCATCAAGATAGAGAACGTGGCAAAAGAAGTGGTATTTGAAGCACATTGATAAAGTGACTTGTAATTTTTGGATTTTTAGGGTATAATATGAAATACAAATTTAGATAAATGAAAGAGAGATGAAAGAATTGTTAGTCAAAAGGATCCGCTCAAAGCTGTATGAGTGGCGGAATATAATTGGTATGGTAGTATGGGACGTCGTGCTTGGCGCGGCGCTTGTTTTTTTCTTATACGTTGCTTTGCTGAATGTGTCAAATACCTCGCTGAGGATTGCGCTGATGGCGTTTACCGTCGCGATCATTGCAATATCGATTGTGGTAAAATATGTCCTGTTTTACCAGAAAGCGGGAGTGGATGATGTTACCGGAGGAAAAAATAAGCGGGAATTTGAGAGGATTTCGCGTATCCTCTTACAGAGAAATGGTGAATTTGCTCTGGTATATGCCAATATAGACCGGTTTAAACTGGTAAATGAGCTGTATGGAGATGAAGAGGGAGACCGTGTGCTTCGTGAAGTGCATAAGGTCATTGACAATGAACTTCTCAGCTGGGATGAGGTGTCCGGCAGAATCATGGCAGACAACTTTGGAATGCTTGTGCGGTTTCATTCGATGAATAAACTGGAACACAGACTGAACTGCCTGAATGAGCAGCTGGGGCATTTATGCGATGAACAGGGTGTTGCCTATGGACTGCGTCTGTTTTTTGGTGTTTATCTCGTTACCAATAAAGAAATGCCGGTGTCTGCTATGCTGGAGCGGGCAAATCTCGCATTGAAAAAGACATTGCAGCTGCCACAGCAGTTAAAGAAAATAGGCATTTATGATGAAAAAGAGCATAAGAAACTGGAACGTGAAAAACATCTGGAGATGCGGATGGAACAGGCGTTACAGAATGGAGAATTTGTTCCGTATCTTCAGCCAAAATACGAACTTACGCATGAGACGATCGCCGGAGCGGAGGCACTTGTGCGCTGGGTATCACCGGAAGAAGGGATGATCCTTCCCGGAGAATTTATTCCTTTGTTTGAGAAAAACGGATTTATCGTGGAACTGGATCTGTATATGTTTGAGCAGGTTTGTAAAATGATAGAATCCTGGCATAAAAACGGATACCGCATTATTCCGGTTTCGGTCAATATGTCGAGAGAACATTTTCTGGTGCCGAATTTTTTTGACAGCTACCGTGAAATTCTGGAGCGTTATGATGTGCCGAAGGGAAGCATTGAGATTGAACTGACAGAATCGCTGTTCTTTAACGAAATTTCAATGATGACCGATCTTGTCAATAAGATCCATGAAGCAGGCATGCGGTGTTCGATCGATGATTTCGGAAGCGGATATTCCTCACTGAATATGTTAAAAGACATTAAGGTGGATGCGTTGAAACTTGATCGTGTTTTCTTTGTTAAGACAGAAGAAGACAAGCGTGGAAAGGATGTCATCAACAGTATTCTTCATCTCGCACAGAATCTGCAGTTGCAGACGATTTCAGAAGGAGTGGAGATCCGTTCGCAGGTAGAATATCTGAAAGAGATGGATTGCGACTACATTCAGGGATACGTTTTTGCGAAACCGATGCCGGTCAATGATTTTGTAAGAATTGCCTTTCAGAAAAGTGCATGACAATATGATATGAGAACAATAGAAATGATCCGTATTTTCCGGGAAGCCGAATGTGCATAGCATAGGCGGGTGCCCGGAGAGTACGGATCGTTGTTGTATCAGGGAGAGAAAGCCGCACGAAAAGAGAGATTACATATACAGTCTTTTGCGGCTTCGGTAGCGTGCCCGGCGATAGAGAATTTCCTGATAGAGGAGAATGGTCGTCAGGTCAAGGAGGTCTTCGGAGGCGGGAATGTTCTCGTCCTGAGAGGCAGCGAGGATTTCCTTTGCCATCCGTTCTAAGGTGACTTTGTCGGGATACGTGTCAAATAAGATGCTTCCCTCGTATTCAAGGCGGTCGCAGTGTTCTTCTATATTCTGTAGTATTTTTTTGCACATTCCCGGATATAATTGTTTCATATATTCAATATCGTCTTCCAGTTCCATGAGTTTTCCGGCACCGAGGATCGGAGACATGCCGGGGATCAGAGCCGGACCGGGAAAGTAGTCATAAAAAGAAGAAATAGGTGTACTCATAACAGATTCCTTTCTGGCAGCCGAGGCGTTACACAGATGTTTTATCCTTATTATATGAAAGAATAAAAAAAGTGTGTTTTCTCATCTTGCCCTGTTTCGTGAACTGTGATAAACTGTTTCTATGTGGGAGAAGAAAGATGGCAGAACTTTGTGACAAAACCGGGAATTAAGAAGTTAGAATCGAGGATGTAAATGGTTAAATATATTTATAAAGTAGTTATTTTAATGGCATTGTTTTGCGGCGCTTTATTTTTCTTTGGAAGCCGTCTGCAAAGTGACAGTTATGAGTCTGGCAAAGTGATCGAGGCAGGAAGTGAAAGCTTTCCTTATCTTACGATAAAGAGCCAGGGGGTGGAGATGAACCGGCTGTATGGTTACAGCGGGGTACTCGATGCCAATATTGTGCGCGAATCCATCACTCCGTTGGCAGAAGACAAGAGCATCAGTATCGTACTTGGCGGAGCAAAGACAAAAATTGTAAAAATGGAATACGAGATAGTGGACAAAGATACACTGGAAGTATACGAGAAAAAAGAAATCAATGCGATATCCAAAGAGAAGGGAAAGGTGGATATCACGTTCGATTACGGATTTAAGACAAGTACGGAGTATGTGCTTTCCATTACAGCGACGACAGAGTCCGGACGTAAGATTCATTATTTTACAAGATTAAAATATTACATGGACAATTCGTATTTGCAGGAAAAACTTAATTTTGCAATGCAATTTCATAAAGATACGTTTACGAAATCAAAAGCAGAAGAATTGAGCCGCTATTTGGAGCCTGACGGTACGGCATCTAATGATTCGCTGGCAGAAGTGAACATTAAATCGGACAGCGATCTGGTGACGTGGGGAAAAATTTCACCAAAGAAACTATCCGAGCCGGTGCCGGTCATCAAAGAATATAATATGGAGACGGCTTGTTTTCAGCTGAATTATTATGTCGAGGGATCGACTGCGACGGGAAAAGAGACATACCGCGTTAATGAATTTTATCGTGTACGTTATGCTTCCGGCAGCAGTTATCTTCTGAACTATGAACGTACGATGGAGACTGTATTTGATGCGGCACTTACCAGTGTGCAGAAAAATCAGTTAAAGATCGGTATCACCAATGACATCACGATGGATCTGATGAACAATGAAACGACAAAGCAGCTCTTTTTTGCCAGAGAAGGCAATCTGTACTGCTACGATATGGATAAGAAGAAAAATTCCATCACCAAATTATATTCTTCTTACAGCGAAAAGGCATCTTACGAATACCGTGAAAATGCGGTGCCGCAGATGCGTCTTTTGAAAACGGACAGCGACGGGAATCTGTATTTTGCCGTGGCAGGTTATGTGCCGCGCGGACAGTATGAGGGAAAAGTTGCCATTGTATTGTACAAATATGCTGCGCAGGAAAAACAAATTCAGGAATTGGTATATCTTCCCATCGATACGACGGAACAGCAGTTAAATAAAGACTTTAATAACTATGGTTACGTCAGCGGAAAAAACGTGTATTATTTTGCTGTTGCCAATACCGTATATGCTTATAATATGGAATCCCACCGACTGATAAAACTGGCAGAAAATGTAACGAATAGCAGTTTTCAGATTATTCAGGGAATCAGTAAAAAGGAAGCAGGTAAAGTCATAGAATATGATTGCTTCACCTGGTCTGATAATCTGGAAAAAGGCTATGGAGACGAATTGACGGTTTTCAATCTGGAAACTGAGGAAAAAACGATATTGAAACCGGAAACGGAGGGATGCTATATTCGCCTGCTTGGCGTGATCAATGATAAGGTCATCTACGGTTATGTCAATAAAAGTGATATTGTGTCCCGGTCGGTAGACGAAGAAATCGCGCCTTGTTATAAAATTGTCATTGCGGACGAAAAGGGAAATGCTGTAAAGACATATGAACAAAAAGGTGTTTATGTGCGGAACGTCAGTGTACAGGGAAATGTTATGACGCTGGCGCGTGTGAAAAAGACAGGAAAGAAGTCGTATAAAACCATTTCAGATGACAGTATCCTGAATCAGACGGAATCACAGGCAAGTGCCTATCAGATGGTGTCAAGAGTTACATCGGCGGCACAGACAGAATGGTACATTGCCTTTCCGGCAAGTTTCACGATTGACGAAGTGCCATCGTATGAAGTGGCAGACGAACAGATTCTGACCAGTGCGAGGGCTGTTCATCTGGAGGAGATCCGCGTGCCGCAGTATTATGTGTACGCTCTTGGAAAGATTACGGAAGCATACGAAAAACCTGTACCGGCGATCCGGAAAGCAGATGAACAGATGGGCGTTGTCATTTCCCGAACCCATCATGTGGTGTGGGAACGCAGCGGCAGCTTTTTGATGAACAGCATTGCCGGAATCGAGATGCAGAAAGCACAGGGGCAGGTTTCCGGTTTAGCCGCCTGTGTGTCCATGGTGTTAAAGGCAAATCATATTTCCGTGGATGCCGCAGCCCTGTCAAAGAAAAAGACGGCGATCTATCCAATGCTTGCACAGTATATGGAAGAGCCGGTCAATCTTACCGGAGCGACGCTGGAGCAGGTATTGTATTTTGTGAGCAATAACAAATATGTAATCGCGGCAACCGGTAGTTCTACGGCTGTAGTAATAAGCGGATATGATACGAAAAATGTAACCGTTTACAACCCGGTATCCGGGAATGTGGAAACGTATAAGAGAAGTCAGGCAGAAAAACTATTTAAAGACAATGGAAATAGTTTCTTCAGTTATTTGAATTAGAGAGAGTGATAGGATGAAAACATTGATCAAAATGGCAATCGAAGCCAGAGAGAAGTCCTACTGCCCGTATTCCGGGTTTGCGGTAGGAGCAGCATTGCAGACAAAAGAAGGAAAAACATATCAGGGCTGCAATATTGAAAATGCGGCATTCACACCGACAAACTGTGCAGAACGGACGGCGTTTTTTAAAGCAGTCAGCGAAGGAGAACGGGATTTTGCTCGTATTGCCATTGTGGGAGGGCAAAAGGATGGCGTCTTGGAACCGACTTCCCCTTGTGGTGTGTGTTTGCAGGTCATGCAGGAATTTTGTGATCCCGATGCCTTTGAGGTCATTCTTGCCGTCTCGGAAGAAAAGTATGAAATTTTAAAATTACGTCAATTACTGCCATATGGGTTTGAACTGGAGAAAGGAATGTAATCATGTATTTACCGGAGAAATTTTGTGATGAAATGAAGAGGATTCTTGGAAATGAGTACGAGGACTATCTCGCTTCTATGGATACTTCAAGAAAATACGGGCTTCGTGTGAATACGGCAAAAATATCGGTAGAAGATTTTTTGAAGATCACACCGTTTGAACTCACACCAATTCCCTATATTCCCAATGGTTTTTATTATGAGGAAAAGGAGCAGCCATCCAAGCACCCGTATTATTTTGCCGGCTTGTATTATCTTCAGGATCCCAGTGCTATGACACCGGCATCCCGGCTTCCGGTGGAAGAAGGAGATGTGGTGCTTGATTTGTGTGCGGCACCCGGTGGAAAAGCGACGGAATTAGGAGCAAAATTACACGGGACAGGACTGCTGATCGCCAATGATATCAGCAGCAAGCGGGCGAAGGCACTGCTCAAAAATATTGAATTATTTGGTGTGGAAAACAGTTTTATCGTCACGGAATATCCGGCAAAACTGGCAGAGTATTTTACCGGCTTTTTTGATAAGATTCTTATTGACGCGCCGTGTTCCGGTGAAGGAATGTTCCGGAAAGATCCGGCAATGGTAAAAGCGTGGGAACAGAACGGGCCGGAATTTTATGCCAAACTGCAGAGAGAAATTCTGGAGCAGGCGTTGCCAATGTTAAAAGAGGGCGGCATGCTTTTATATTCTACATGTACATTTTCTCCGCTGGAAGATGAGGGGAGTGTAGAATATTTATTGTCGCTGGATCCGTCTCTGAAACTGGTGGATATGGAAGGATATTCGGGCTTTGTCAAAGGAAATCCCGCGTGGATCGGAAGTGACAATACAGAACTGGATAAATGTGTCCGAATGTTTCCGCATAAACTCGATGGCGAAGGACATTTTCTTGCACTTTTACAAAAGGGAGAAAAGGCGACTGCGAAAAAAGTACATTTTTCTCAAAAGCGGAAGGGTCTCAAAGGCGAGGAGAAAAAACTGTTTGAAGAATTTCAGACACAGCTGAATCGTATTTTTGAGCCGGAACGCCTGGAGAGCAAAAATGGCATGATTTATTATATGCCGGAAGAACTTCCGGATATGAAAGGACTGCGGTTCCTGCGCAGCGGCCTGTTTATGGGCGAGATGAAGAAAAAGAGATTTGAACCGAGCCAGTCGCTTGCTATGGCACTCAAACGGGATGATTATAAAAAAAGAGTGGAATTTTCAGCGGATGACGAAGAAGTATTCCGATATCTGAAAGGAGAAACCATTTCTTTACAGCCGGAACAGATTGTCGATGAGGGGAAAAAGCCGGGAGGCTGGTATCTGGTCTGTGTGGATGGATTCCCGCTTGGCTGGGGAAAGGCAGCAGGCATGACATTAAAGAATAAATATCATCAGGGATGGCGTTTAATGTAGAAAGTGAATGACACCCCTTGATTTTTTTGCGCAGGTTCATTACAATAGAAAGAAAAATGGAGAGAAGCAATGGAAGAAAGATATGAGATTGATGTTCAATTAGATAAAAAGACGTTAGACCGCTTTTTGATCCGCAATAATTTTCTGCGGGCCGGGGGCGTAGCAGGACTTTTGATCAGTTTTGCTGCCATTCTCGGACTGATCGTATTTTGGAAAGAATTTGCTGTTTCCCAGCGGGTAATCCTTGTATTTTTGGGAGCAATGTTTACCGTGATCCAGCCCTTTGGTATTTTGCTGAAAGGGTGGAATCAGTTAAAAAGCGGTGCATTCCGTAAACCATTCCACTATATTTTTTCAGATGAAGGAATTGAGGTAAAAAATATTGCCGGTACAGCGAAAGTAGAATGGAAGCAGATCCGAAAGGTGATCACGACAAAAGAAGCAATGTATATTTATATGAATTCGGTTTCAGCCCTGATCATTCCGGCGCAGGAGTGCGGCGGAAAGTATGCGGAGATCGCGGCAATGGTTAAGAAAAGAAGCAAAGGCTGAGAAGAGAGGACATAGACAGTGGCAGAGAAGAAAAGAATGGAAAGTTTTTCTGAAAAAGATACCTTTTCGATTGGGAAACAGTTTGGTATGCAGGCAAAAGCGGGGGATATTTACCTTCTTCATGGAGACCTCGGAGTGGGGAAAACGGTATTTACCAAAGGTTTTGCTGAGGGACTGGGAATTGAAGAACCGATCACCAGCCCTACATTTACACTGATTCAGGAGTATACGGAAGGCAGACTTCCGTTTTATCATTTTGATGTGTACCGGATTGGTGATGTGGAAGAAATGTATGACATTGGTATCGATGAGTATTTGTTTGGAGACGGGGTGTGCCTGATCGAATGGCCGTCCCGGATTGAAGAAATTCTGCCCGATACCTGTGAAAATATATGGATTGAGAAGGATCTTGAAAAAGGATTCGACTACCGTCGTATCATGTGCGGCAAGGAAGGAGACAGAGAACCATGAAAATACTTGGGATCGATAGTTCCGGTCTGGTCGCGGCAACCGCTTTAATGTCAGACGGCATTGTGACTGCCGAGTATCAGATACACAATAAAAAGACGCATTCCCAGACGTTGATGCCAATGATCTCGGAGATGCTTTCGATGGCGGATGTAAAACCGCAAGAACTGGATGCAATTGCCGTTTCGGAAGGACCGGGTTCTTTTACCGGGCTGCGGATCGGTGCTTCAATAGCAAAAGGACTTGCATGGACATTGAAAATTCCGATCGTTCCCGTATCGTCTTTGATGGGACTGGCGGCAAATGTCGAACTGCCCGGACAGATTGTCTGTCCGATCATGGATGCCAGAAGAAATCAGGTTTACACAGCAGTGTACAAAACTACACCGGGTATACCGGAGCGGCTCGTACAGCCGGATGTTGTTCCGATTGAAACAGCACTCCAGCGTGCCGGTGAGGCAGCAGCGGGAGAGACCGTTGTTTTTCTGGGAGATGGTGTTCCTGTTTTTGAAAATGTGATAAAAGAGACACTTGGTGAACACTGTCGTCTTATGATTCCGGCAAGGAGATATCAAAGTGCAGCGAGTATCGCTCTGATCGGGGAATCCTTGTATCAGAGGGGAGAGTGTGTCTCTGCGGAAAAATTTGGCCCGGTCTATCTGCGAAAATCACAGGCAGAGAGAGAACGGGAAGAAAAAAATACATAATCCGTCATTTTTAGAAATTTTTACAACTGGAAATTCTTAACCGTATCCGCTATAATAAAAGAGCATTTTATGGAATGAGCGGAGTGATAAGAGATGAAAAAGTATAATTATTGCAATCAATGCGGAAGAGAACTTCAGTATGAGAATGATATCCTGCGGGAGGATATATTGGCAGTACGGAAAGACTGGGGCTTTTTTTCGAAAAAAGATCTTCAGATTCATTCTTTTGCATTGTGCGAAGAGTGTTATGACCGGCTGATACAGTCGTTTGCCATCCCTGTGGAAGTGGAGGAAAAAACGATGGTGATGGATTAGAAGGAGGATTTGTGTGTTAGATGTTTGTTTGCTTGGCGCAGGCGGTATGATGCCATTGCCGAAAAGGGCATTGACTGCACTGATGACAAGATATAATGGAAGCAGCCTGCTGATTGACTGCGGAGAGGGAACCCAGGTCAGTATAAGAGAACAGGGGTGGAGTTTTCATCCCATTGATACGATTTGTATTACACATTTCCACGGCGACCATATCAGTGGTCTTCCGGGGCTTCTGCTATCCATGGGAAATGCGGAGCGGAGTGAACCAATTCTGATCATAGGCCCGAAAGGTCTGAAAAAAGTGGTAGCGTCCCTTCTCATTATCGCACAGGGGCTTCCTTTTGAAATCCGTTATCATGAGATAGAAGGGGACGAAGAAGATATTATTTGTCAGGGATATCATATTCATGCTTTTAAGGTGAAGCATAATGTGGTATGCTATGGATATACGATTGAGATTCCACGCAGCGGAAAATTTGATGTGGAAAAAGCGAAAGCAAACCGGATCCCGATGAAGGCATGGAGTGCTTTGCAGAAAAAGGAATCTGTCGAAGTGGACGGAATTACGTATTATGCGCATCAGGTTCTCGGCCCGGAACGCAAGGGGATCAAAGTGACGTATTGCACCGACAGCCGTCCGGTAGACCGGATCGTAGATTGTGCGGAGGGATCTGATCTGTTTATATGCGAAGGAATGTATGGGGAAAAAGATAAGATCGCAAGTGCAAAAGAGAAAAAACATATGACGTTTTATGAAGCAGCAGAATTGGCAAAACGGGCAAATGTAGAAGAATTATGGCTGACACATTACAGCCCGTCGTTGATACATCCTGAAAATTATATGGGGGACGTAAGGAAAATATTCCCGAATGCCTATCCGGGAAAGGATCGCAAGTTCCGTGAAATTGGTTTTGAGGAGTAAAGGAGGAATTTTGATGGAACGAAGAATGCCAAAGAGACATATTCAGCAGACTCAGGCACCGGCAAAGAAAATGGCAAAAAACATTACCGGTTTTGCATTTTTGGCGGGACTTCTTATCGTGGTTGCAATAGCATTTTTCTATGCACATAAAGAAAAGCAGGATACAACGACAGACAGCAGTACCGCGTCAGAAGCAGAACGGTTGATCAGTAAGGATCTGGAAGTCGGCTATCCGGATACACCGACCGAAGTGTTAAAGCTGTTTGGAAGAATGAATCAATGCATTTATAATAACAATATGTCGGACAAGCAGTTTGATGAACTGGTAAACCAGATGCGTCTGTTATACAGTAATAGTCTGCTTTCCCAGAATCCGTTTGAGGAGCAGCGTGACAGCTTGAAAGAAGAAATTGCGGAATTTCGCAAGCAAAAGAGAAGAATAGCAAATTATACGGTAGATAAGGGCAGCTCCGTCCAATATAAGACCATTCAGAATCAGGACTGCGCTTATGTGCAGATGGCATATTTTATGAAAGAAAATGGAAATTATACAAAATCATTCCAAGAATACATACTGGTTAAAGAAAATAAAAAATGGAAAATATTGTCATTCCAAAAGAACGTATCCAAGGATGAAAGTAAAACAGAAGAACAGAAAGGATAAGTGACATGAGTGACGTTACGTTATTAGCGATTGAAAGTTCCTGTGATGAGACAGCGGCAGCAATCGTAGTAAATGGACGGAAAGTACTTTCCAATGTGATTTCATCACAAATTGACATACACAAATTATATGGAGGTGTAGTGCCGGAAATTGCGTCCCGCAAGCACATTGAACAGATTAATCAGGTCATTGAGCAGGCTTTTGTTGATGCGGACAAGACATTAGATGATGTGGACGGAATCTGTGTGACGTATGGCCCGGGGCTGGTAGGTGCACTGCTGGTAGGCGTTGGTGCAGCTAAAGCAATCAGTTATGCCAGTGGTAAACCATTGATCGGCGTACATCATATCGAAGGGCATATTTCGGCAAACTATATCTGTCATCCTGAATTGGAACCGCCATTTTTATGCCTTGTGGTATCCGGCGGTCACAGTCATCTTGTTTTGGTCAACGATTATGGAAAATATGAGATTATCGGCCGTACGCGGGATGATGCAGCGGGAGAAGCATTTGACAAAGTGGCACGTTCAATCGGTTTGGGATATCCGGGAGGACCTAAGATTGATGCACTTGCACCGAGTGGAAACAAAGATGCCATTGCATTTCCACGGGCGTCTGTGGAAAATGCACCGTATGATTTTAGTTTCAGTGGGGTGAAATCCGCCGTTTTAAATTATATCAATGGCTGCAAAATGAAAGGAATCGAATATTCGCAGGCAGACATCGCTGCGTCTTTCCAGGAGGCAGTTGTAGATGTTTTGGTTCAGCATACGATGCTTGCCGCGAAAAATTACAATATCTCAAAAGTGGCGATGGCAGGTGGAGTAGCTTCGAATAAAGGACTGCGTGCCAAGATGCGGACGGAATGCGAAAAACGTGGGTATTCATTGTACTACCCGGATCCTGTTTTCTGCACCGACAATGCGGCGATGATCGGGGCAGCAGGATATTATGAATACCGCAATGGAGTACGCAGTGGACTGGATCTGAATGCTGTGCCGGGTTTGAAATTGGGAGAGCGGTAAAAGGCGTTAAATGGGAATTTGGGAAAGAGTAAATATTTTCATGTAAAAAAAGGAAAAAAGTTGTTGACAAGCATTTGTATTTTTGGTATACTATTCAAGCAACGTTTGGAGAGGTGTCCGAGTGGTTTAAGGAGCCGGTCTTGAAAACCGGTGACTCCGAAAGGGGCCGTGGGTTCGAATCCCACCTTCTCCGTTTCGAGTAACAACTCGATAAATTGAATACATTTTATGAATTCAGTTGGAGAAGTACCCAAGTGGCTGAAGGGGCTCCCCTGGAAAGGGAGTAGGTCGTTAATAGCGGCGCGAGGGTTCAAATCCCTCCTTCTCCGTTTGTCAGTTGGCGGATGATTACACATGAAAGTTGATTCTTCACATGGTGACAAAAGCTAAAAAAACTTTTTTGAATAAAATGAAAAAAAGTGTTGACAAAGTCAAAGAAATTTGATAAGATAATATCTGTTGACGCGATAAAGAAACAAAAAAGAAATTAAAAAAAGTGTTGACAAAGTCAAA
>FR894044.1:0-1257 GCA_000434115.1 Roseburia sp. CAG:309
CCTGCCACTGTCAGTTCGCGGATCTGACGCACAGTCGCTTCCACATCCTCTGTCTTTGTATTTGTCATTGACTGGATGGCAATCGGATTCTCTCCTCCGATCGTCACAGATCCAATTTTAATCTCTCTCGTTTTCATCCGCATTTTTCTGCACCTTCTTTAATGGATTATTTTCAAAATATCATTGGCAAGGATGACTACCATCAGCCCCATGAGCAGCATAAATCCGCCAACATTCACATAATTTTCAAATTTTTCCGGCAGCGGTTTCCTTCGAATTCCCTCAATGATCAAAAACAACAGTCGTCCACCATCCAATGCCGGAATTGGAAGCAGATTCATCACGCCCAGGTTTGCCGTCAGCATAATACCAAAACTTAAAATATTCAAAACGACGTATTTGATGCCATCCGCTTTACTTTCCTGTACCACATTGCCAACTGCCTGAACAATCCCTACCGGACCGGATACATCTTTGGCACTGACACGACCTTTGATCATCTCACCAAGACTCTCTATTGTCGTACAGATCCAGAATTTGACCTCATAAGCAGAATATTTAATAAGATTCAGTCCACCGATGCGCTCTCTCGTACCATAGGCAAATCCCATGCGGTAACTTTCATTTCCCTTGTCATCTTTTACCAGTTTTGGAGTTACCGTCTGTGTAATCTCCTCTCCGTTTCGATCCATCGTAATCGTAACCGGTGCATCGGAAAGCGGATGAAACATGAGATAATAACTCAGTTCACGATTGACAACAATATGTTTGCCGTCAAATTCTTTTATCACATCTCCATCCTGAAATCCCGCTTCTGCCATCGGCATCCCTGCCTCAAGATTGGAAATCTCTGCCTTGTCGTAGCCTGCCATCCCAAGAAGGATCAGTGCCAGCAAAAACGCAAGGATAAAATTGAAAAACGGGCCGGCAAAAATGACTGCCATACGCGCCAGCACACTCTTTTTTCCAAAAGCGCGGTCGTCCTCGATATTCTCCATTTCGCCAAGCATCATACAGGAACCGCCAAATGGAAGAATTTTCCAAGAGTACAGTGTATGATCTTTGAATTCTTCGTGCTCTTCAAAATAATTGGTTGATCCAAAAAATTTTACACGATTTCCCTTATCTGTTTTTGCAAAAGAAATGATTCGCGGCCCCATTCCCAAGGAAAACTCAATCACGCCGACTTTATTTGCTTTTGCTGCTAAAAAATGTCCCAATTCATGAAATAATATAATCGCACTAAACAAAAGAATG
>FR894044.1:1266-28298 GCA_000434115.1 Roseburia sp. CAG:309
AACAAAAGAATGGCGATTAAAATATTACTGATTCCCATAGTCAACCTCATTTCTATTATTTGATAATGTTACGATCCTTTTCTAACAAAGTATATGTTTCCTGCTCTGTTTTCAGTATCTCTTCCAGTGCCGGATTTTGAATAACCGAATGATGCTCCATCGCATATTCGATCCACCGGTAAATATCCGTAAAAGAGATTTCATGATTTAAAAATTTTGCCACCGCATATTCATTGGCAGCATTCATAACCGTTGTCATCGAACCGCCTCTGCGAAACGCCTCCGAAGCCAGCTCGATCCCACGGAGTGCCGGATTCGGCTTTGCAAAATGAATACTCTGCAACTGTTCAAAGTGCAGACGTTCGCCGCCAAGAAATGCCCGCTTTGGATAAAACATAGCATATTGAATTGGCAATTTCATGTCAGGAGTTCCCATCTGCGCGATCACCGCACCGTCCTGAAACTGTACCATCGAATGGATCACACTGTCCGGCTGTACCAGAACATGAATCTTTTCAATCGGCACCTGAAACAGCCAGCAGGCTTCAATAATCTCCAGTCCCTTATTGATCATGGTAGCAGAATCAATCGTAATTTTTTTCCCCATTGACCAGTTTGGATGTGCAAGTGCCTGATCTACTGTGACATCAGCCAGCTGTGCGCTGGTCAGATCACGAAATGGCCCACCTGATGCGGTCAGTAAAATCTCTTCAATCTCATCGTGGGAGCCACTTTGCAGACATTGAAAAATGGCGGAATGCTCACTGTCAACCGGATACAGATTTACCTGATATCTGTTTTTGTAATCCATGATCAAATGACCCGCCGTCACTAAAGTCTCTTTATTTGCAAGTGCAATATCTTTTTTCTTCTGAATGGCTTTTATTACCGGCTGCAAACCGATCATGCCAACCATCGCTGCCACCACAAGATCCACTTCCGCATGTGTTGCACAGGCAACGAATCCATCCATTTCTGCTGTTATTTCCGGTTCTTCTATTCCCTTTTCTTTTAATCTCTGTTTTAATTTATGAGTGCCTTCCACAGACTTTACCGCCACAATCTGCGGATGAAATTCGGCAATCTGATCCGCCAGCAGCGTAATATTATCTCCTGCGGTAAGGGCAGTCACCTGAAACTCTGACCGGTTTCCCCGAACCACTTCCAGAGTCTGCGTTCCGATCGACCCGGTCGAACCAAGAATACACAGTCGCTTCATTATTTTTTCCTCCCTTATTTAAACAATAAATAATAGTATAATGTAATATACCAGCGGTGCAGTAAAAAGAATACTGTCAAATCGATCCATGATCCCTCCATGTCCCGGAATCAGATTACTGTAATCTTTAATACCATAATTTCTCTTGATCGCAGATGCCGCCAGATCTCCGATCTGCGAAACAATCGAACAAACCGCTCCGCATATGAGTAAGAGAATGTGTTCATTTACACCAAGCAGTGTATCTACTCCCTCCGGAAGGAAAAAGGAATATACCAAAGCAAGCAGTGCAGTCCCCACTACTCCACCGATACAGCCTTCGATGGTTTTCTTGGGACTCAGTTCCGAAAAATGATGTCTGCCGATAAGCATTCCGGTAAGATACGCAAATGTGTCAGAACCGGAAGCCCCGATAATAACCAGCCACACAAACCAGTTGCCATATGGCAGTTCACGGGTCTGATAAACAAAAGAGATCAATACAGCCACATAAACCATCGGTAAAAATGCCAGTCCAACCCGCTTGGCATCGTATTTGGGATAGGAAAACACATAGCTTGTTAAAAGCAGGATCAGCATAAGTACGATCCAAAGCGTAAAATACTGTTGTTTTTCCAAATATAGCATGACATAATAGCTGGCAGTGGCAAGATAACTCACTGCTCCCAAGGGGGTTTTATGCAGGGAATCGACTTTTAATATTTCGTAAGTCCCTCCGATCGCAACAACCGCACTGGCTGCCAGCAAAAAATCGCCTCCTGTTACAAGTGCGATTCCCGCAAATGTCAATAGTATGACTGCACTGATAAATCTCTTGACAAACATAATGAAACTCCATTCAACTCTTTATTTTACTCCGCCAAACCTACGGTCTCTCTTGTTATAATAGGCAATTGCCTTTTCCAGTTCTTTTTTGTTGAAATCCGGCCAAAGCACATCCGTAAAATAAAACTCGGTATAAGCTAACTGCCATAAAAGAAAGTTTGATAAGCGTTCTTCGCCGCTCGTGCGGATCAGCAGATCCGGATCCGGGATTCCTCTCGTATCCAACTGTGCTGCAAATACTTCTTCTGTAATCTGTTCCGGAGCCAGTTCTCCGTCTTTTGCCTCTTTTGCCACCTTCCGGATCGCACGAAGCATCTCATCCCGGCTTCCGTAATTTAACGCTACCTGAAAATGCAGACCGGTATTGTTTTTGGAAACTTCTTCCAATTCCAGAATGCTCTGTTTCAGGTCGTCCTCTAACGGAGTAATGTCTCCAAGCACACGGACACACATATTGTTTTTGGTACTTCGTTTGATACAATCTTTCAGATACCGGCGAAGCAGTTTCATAAGAGCATTCACTTCATCCTGCGGGCGTTTCCAGTTTTCCGTAGAAAACGCATATACCGTCAGGTATTTGATTCCCAAATTCCAGGCGTCTTCACAGATCTGTTCCACGGTCTGGCTTCCCGCAACATGTCCTGCCTTTCTCGGAAGCAGACGCTTTTTTGCCCAGCGTCCGTTTCCGTCTAAGATAATGGCTACATGTTCCGGCACCTGTAACTTTGTCTCACTCATAGACAACTCCTTTATACCGTCATTACTTCGGTTGATTTTGCCTCAATCGCATCATCAATCTTCGCAACAAATTTATCGGTCAATTTCTGGATCTTATCTTCTAACTGTTTCTGCTCATCTTCAGAAATCTCATTTGCCTTATTTTCCTTTTTAATCGTGTCATTGGCATCACGACGTACATTGCGGACAGCCACTTTGGCATTTTCGCCCTTTTTCTTTACATCTTTTACCAATTCTTTACGGCGCTCTTCGGTGAGTTCCGGAAATACCAGACGGATTACTTTTCCATCATTTGCCGGCGTTAATCCGATATCGGATGCGAGAATTGCTTTCTCGATATCTTTGATCAAACTTGCTTCCCATGGCTGAATCTGGATCATACGTGCTTCCGGTACAGAGATGTTTGCCACACTCTGCAAAGAAGATGGTGTTCCATAATAATCCACCTGAATTTTGTCCAAAATATGCGGATTGGCACGTCCGGCACGAATGGAAACATACTCTTCCTGCAAATTTGATAATGTCTTTTCCATTTTGTCTTCATATACTTTAATATCCATTTTTAATATCCTCTCTTTGTCTCATTTGCTAACTTATACCGTAATTACCGTTCCGGTACATTTTCCATTGACACAGTTGATAATACTGTTTTCCTCATTCAATCCAAAAATGCACATCGGCATTTTGTTTTCATAACACAATACCGCAGATGCCAGATCGATCACTCCGAGTTTCTCATCAATGATCTTGCTGATTGGCAGAGTATCGTACTTTTTGGCTTCCGGATTTACATTCGGATCGCTGTCATAAACACCATCAATGGATTTGGCAGCAAGGATAACATCTGCACCAATTTCGATGGCACGAAGTGCAGTCGCGGTGTCAGTTGAAAAATACGGATGACCGGTTCCTCCGGCAAGGAAAGCAACCTGTCCTTTTTCAAAACCTGCTTCCACTTTGTCACGGCTGAAAAGGTCTGTAAATGCGCCACAGACAAATGGAGTGTACACCTGCGTCTTCATTCCGACATGACGGCAGATCTCTGACATATACAGACAATTCATGACCGTTGCCAGCATTCCGATCTGGTCTGCCTGATTTCGCATGATCGTCTCACTGGTACGTCCACGCCAGAAATTACCACCACCGATCACGATAGCGACCTGACACCCATCGTCTACCAGTTCTTTAATCTGACCGGCAACCTGAATACAGGTAGCCTCATCAAATCCGGTTCCTTTGTCACCGGAAAGAGCTTCCCCACTCAATTTTAACAAAACTCGATTATATTTCATAACAGTCTCCAATCCATACAGTATATTTTGACAGTTTTTTATTCAAAGAACGAATCCAGATCAACATCTGCATATTTCAAGGAGCAGAAGCCATCCATAACAGCACCGCTGTTGATCTGAACGGATTTTGCTACAACATTTCCTTTAACTACTGCTGTAGAATCAATAACAACCGGACCATTTACATCGATATCACCTTTTACGGCACCTGCGATCACTACGGATGAACTTGTGATGGATCCGATAATTACCGTTCCGACATCTACTTTTACGCTTCCGTGGCTCTCCAGATTTCCTTCCAGACGTGGAGTATTTACATAAATTTCAGAAGCAAGACTGTTTCCTGCCACACGACCTGTAATGGTCAGTTTTCCCTGACATTCTACATCTCCTTCGATCACACCTTTTACAACAAGGGCAGTATCACTTTTAATCCCTCCGCTGATCGTGGTTCCTTTTGTAATTACGGTTGTCTCTTCTGAATCAAATCTTTCTGTTTTTGTTTCCTCAAAATCACTCATTTTTCGTTCCTCCATACTATTTTTTTCTTCTACGATTTCGTCTTCTATTTCTGTTTCTGCTTTGATTTCTTCTGCTTCCAGTTCTTCCGATTCTTCTGACTCGTCATCCTCTGCCTCTTCCGGTTCTTCCTCCGGCTCCTGGAATCGGGAATCTTCCTGCAAAATATTACTCAATTCCTTCTGAATCTCTTTCTTCATATCTTCTTCATCAATCTGCATTTCATTGGTCTCAGGTGTTTCTTCCTCTGCCGGTTCCTCTGCCGGTTTCTCAGAAGATTCTGCCTCCGTTTCCTCTTCCGTTACCGCTGTCTCTTCTTCCTGATCTTCCGATACCGCAGCTTCTTCTGCATTCAGATCATCGACTTTTTCTTCCAAAGAATCGCCAAGTTCATTTACAGACTGTACAATATCTTCTTTTAACTCTTTAAAAAAGCTCATGCTATATCCTCCTGTTGTTTGTCTATCTCTTACGAATGATGAATCGGTATTGTATTTTCATCAATCGGAAGTATCTCATATCCATCGTTTATCAATTGTTCCAGTATTTTATCCAATGATTTTGCGGTCATTTTACGATCCACAGAATCATACAGTAAAACAATTGACGTATCATATAATGCCACGCCATTCATGACACTTTCAACCATCTTATTGACCGAAACATCATCTGTTGTGTTGTTTGCTGCAATCACATTCCAGTCAAAATACGAAGCTCCCTGTGCATTAAAATAGGCATCCAATTCTGCCATCTGCAATTTTCCTGCCACTTCGGTACTTCCTCCCGGGAAACGATAATACAATGGCTTGATCCCGGTTGCAGCAGTCAGACAGTTCGATATTCGTTCGTAATCCGCCTGAAAAGTTTTCATGGATTGGTATATTTCTTTATACTGATGGGAATAGGAATGCATTCCCAAAGTATGCCCTTCATTCACAATACGCTGATACATTTTTTTGGAAAACGTATCTTCTCTGCCAATGGAAAAAAACGTCGCTTTTACTTGTCGTTTTTGGAGAATGTCCAGTATTTTCCCAGTCTCCTTGCTCGGGCCGTCATCAAATGTAAGATATACCTTTTTTCCGGTGCCCGCGCGAACCGCCCCTCCGGTCGCCGTCTTTTCTTTTGCCTCAACAACATCTCCGGAAGCGGGATTTTGTTGTGACACCTCTTCTGACAATAACGTATTCAATTTATTTTCCATCTGATTCACACGAACCAAGAGAAATACTGACAAAATCAAAGGAAGTACCAGGCATACGATACAAACCACAACTATGATCTTTTTGATTCGTTTCACTCGTTTTTTGCGTTTGTTCTGATACTCTTGTGTACTTTCACTCACAACATTTTCTCCTTTCAGGCGTTATTCGCTTTCTTCATTCCGCAAAACTGTCTCAATGCATTTTTCCTTTTTTTCTCTCTTTTCCTGATATAGTCTTGCATCGCTTTCGATTACAGCTTCTTCCAGTGTCATATCATGAATGCCGGAAATGATACAATACCCGCAGCTGGCCCACACATTGTATGGGAGCTGGCTTGTATGGTTAAATTCCACCGGATATTCATGAAACCGGTTCAAAAACTCTTCTGCCTCTTCCTGCTCGTACTCCAGCCCAAAAGCAGAAAATTCCCATACTGATCAACTCGTTGCACACAGCCGGCGCCATATAATCATTAGCACACATAATTGCCTGTAGGCGTTCTTTCAGATCAAAGGCAAAATATCCGGCTGCCAGTTTTGCCCGGTCACGCCAAAAATTTCCATAATAAACCAAGGATTCATCGTACGGAATATTTCTGCTTTCCAATCCCTGTTTGTACTCATTCAAACGTTCCACCGCATCCGGGTGATCTTTGGGTCCGCTCAAAAAGGCGATCTTATCAAAACCATCAAAATTCTCATACGGTATCAAATTGATGATATTTGCCTCTCCGCGTCCATTTTTCGTATCTACACCATACGTTAAGAAGAATGAAAAATACGCAAGATTGTATCCTTTTATACGTGCATTTGATGTCAAGACACGGCAAACCTGTTCCTGATAATGATCTGCCACATCACATAAAATTACACAAATATTTTTTCTTCCGTTATTAAGCATAAGTAAATCACCCTCAATACCAATCGTTTTTTTCGTAAGCGTACCTATACAGTTCTATTATACATTATTTTCATGGAAATGCCAACATAAATTTTATTTTCCGCATCAAAAAGCCATTGACTGCCGCAATATGCAGCACATCAATGGCTTATCTGCTTTTTAACGTATATTTCCGCTACGAATTATTTCAACTGGGAAGCAACTTCTGCTGCGAAGTCCTCGTTTTTCTTCTCCAGACCTTCACCGGTCTCAAAACGTACGAACTGTTTCAATGTAATATTGCAGCCGTTTGCTTTTGCTACCATATCTACATATTTTGCAACAGACTCTTTGTTCTCTGCCTTAACGTAAAGCTGCTCTGTCAGGCATACTTCTTTCAATTCTTTGTTAAGACGTCCGATGATCATCTTCTCAATGATCTCATCTGGTTTACCAGCATTCTTAGGATCATTTTTCGCCTGAGCCAAAAGAACTTCTTTCTCTTTCTCTTTGTATTCATCCGATACATCAGCTGAAGAAAGATATTTTGGATTCATGGCAGCAACCTGCATAGCAACGTTCTTCAAGCATTCTACAACAGCGTCGCCTGTATTGTCTGTCTCAGCAGCAACCAATACGCCGATCTTTCCGCCTGCGTGAATGTAATCAACAACGATTCCGTTGTCACAGGAAACTTTTTCAAAACGGCGGATGTTCATGTTTTCACCGATTGTAGCGATCATAGAAGCCAATTCTTCATTTACTGTTTTGCTTGTATCAGCAGCCCATGCCTCATTCAAAAATGCTTCAATGTCAGCAGCATCTGTGTCAATTGCCTGTGCAGCTACCGCTTCTACAAATGCCTGGAATTTTTCATTCTTAGCAACAAAGTCTGTCTCACTGTTTACTTCTACGATGGAAGCCTTTTTCTTGTCAGCGCTGATATTTGTCTTAACAATACCTTCTGCTGCAATTCTTCCCGCTTTTTTCTCAGCCTTTGCCAATCCGTTTTCACGAAGATAGTCAACTGCTTTATCCATATCGCCGTCTGTCTCTGTAAGAGCTTTCTTACAATCCATCATTCCGGCGCCTGTCATCTCTCTTAACTCTTTTACCATTGATGCTGAAATAGCCATTTTCTTGTCTTCCTTTCTTTCTCGATTATTCTTCCTCTGCTGCTTCTTCTGTAACGTCAGCTTCTACAAATGTCTCGCCCTGTTTTGCTTCGATTACGGCATCTGCCATCTTGGAAACAATCAGTTTTACGGCACGGATTGCATCGTCGTTACCAGGAATTACATAATCCAGTTCTTCCGGATCACAGTTTGTATCTACGATACCGATCAATGGAATACCAAGAATGTGAGCTTCCTGAATACAGATTCTTTCTTTCTTAGGGTCTACAACAAAGATTGCGTCAGGAATACCTTTCATATCTTTGATACCGCCAAGGTTTTTCTCCAATTTAGCCCATTCTTTTTTCAGGTTGATAACTTCTTTTTTCGGAAGTACATCAAAAGTTCCGTCTTCTGACATCTTTTCGATTGCTTTCAGACGTTTGATACGTGTCTGGATTGTCTTGAAGTTTGTAAGCATACCTCCAAGCCATCTCTCGTTTACATAGTACATACCACAGCGCTCAGCCTCTGTCTTAATAGACTCCTGTGCCTGTTTCTTTGTACCAACAAAAAGAATGTTTCCGCCATCTGCTGCGATGTCTTTAATCGCATTGTAAGCTTCATCTACTTTACCTACAGATTTCTGAAGGTCAATGATATAAATACCATTTCTCTCTGTGTAGATGTACTCTGCCATCTTAGGGTTCCANNCCATTTTAGGGTTCCATCTTCTTGTCTGATGTCCGAAATGAACACCTGCCTCTAATAACTGTTTCATTGAAATAACACTCATTTTTCTTACCTCCATATGGTTTTTTTCTTCCGATGACTTCTTCTTTTGGAAAAACCGCATTGAATGCAGCACCTTTTCCAAAATCCGTCAACGTGTTTTTTCAATCCGATTTATTTTATCATACTAAATCAGAAAAAGCAAGTCCTAATTTTGTTTTGTTATGATTTTGGCAATGGTTTTATAGTCTGCATCTTTCGGAATATCATATTTTCCGCTTCTTACATACTTCGCATAACCATTTTTCTCAAGATACGTATCAAACTCATCCGCATCTTTTACCAGTCCCTGTTCTTCCAGTTCTCTCGCCACACTGCTGGACAAAAATCCCTCTCTTACCACAAAACTCTGTTTGTTTTTATGATAAGCGGACACGGATGTAATATCTTTGGAACTGTTCTCTACCTTTTCTTTTTCTGCTTTCTTTTTGGCATTTTCTTTCTGGGTCGTGCTGACCGCACTTTCACTCACCGCCGCCGGCGTAATTTCCGGCAGAATCTGTTCTGCCGTCGAAGTTTCCTCTTTGGGAAATACCATACCGATTTTCTTTGCTTCCTTGATCAGTTCGCTGTGATCGCTCTCTTTTCGATAATTTGTACATAAAAGAATGGCTGTGACAATCATGCCGACACCCAGTCCTCTTAGAAACCATTTAATTTTCACGAGTATCCTCCTTTATTTCCCACCATATAATGAAACAATCAATTTCACTTCACCCTGTCCAACATGAAGCATTTTCGAAATCTCCAAAATACTCTTTCCCTGTTTATATAAAGCAAGCATCTGTGCATTCAGATCACTGTCCTGCGATGGTGGAACCTCCGCCTTTTTCTCCACTTTCTTTTCTTTTTCCGGCACTTTTTTTTGCAGTATCTCTTTCTTTCTTTCAATTCCGGCAGCCTGCGTCGGATTCTTTTTGGAAGCGTGGTTTAAATGTTCTTTTAACTGCTCTTCCTTATCAGACAGCATTTGATACATGAAAACCACTTCCTCATGGTTGCGATTTATTTTTTCCATAATTTGGGAAGAAAATTCATCAAATTCCATGATCTTTTCGTTGCTTTTTCGGTTCAGATATTCTTGTGTTTCCGAAATTGTCTGTTCTTTTTTGCCTTCCAGATAATCTGTCATTTCTTTCTTTAACTGTTCTTTTGTCTCTTCCGGCATGTCCACATGGCTTATTTGCGCTGTTTTTGCGTTACTGTTATTTCCCACAAAAAAGCTGATGCAGACTGCCAAAAATCCTATGATAAGTATTATGATTTCTATTGCTGTCAACATTCCGTTTCTCCTGTTTCTATATTGTCACATCAAAGCTGCTTCCCGGCATCTTTTTTTTCTCTTCCGGTGTCTCTTCTTTTTTGCGCTTTTTCTTTCGATTTTGACGGTATCCGGATTTGCCGGATTCGCCCAGATCAAAATTCATTTTTTCGCCTTTTTTCGTTTCTACGGTGCGGTGCTGGTTTTCCACAATCTCTTTTTCCATGATTGTTGCTCCGCTGTCTGCCATATGCTGGATCTGATGCTGTTCTCTTCCGGCTACCGTAGAGGCTTCTGCTGACCGTGAAGGCAGTGTCACTAAATCAATGGAATTAATCGGCATACGACATTCTCCTTTCCTTTATATACCAACTGACTTGATATCTGCTCCGTCTAACACAAATTTGCATCGGGATACCGGTTCCGAGATGATCCTTGACATCTCTTTGATGATAATCTGTGTTCCCGGATTGATCGTTCCCTCAACCCGGATCGTTCCTTTTCCGGTATTATCCAGTTTCCTTTCAAGAACCGGCATTGCTTCCTCAAGCTGTTCCAGCGCATATATCATCTTCGGCTTTAAAACAGCCGCCATTTTTAAATATTGAATCTGTGTTTCCGTCAGTTTCTTTCCATGTTTTAAGCTGCTCTTTATTGCAGTCAGAACACGATCCATCTGTCGAAGTCCTTTTCTGGCAAGATGGCTGCGGTTCTGCATATCATTGTAGCGCTTTGCCATCTCCACATCCATAATAATCTCCAAAACTGTCGTCGTTCCCATAAGGGATCCTGTCTGCGTCGCCGAAATGTTTGTATAGGATCGTACGTGCCCGCCATTGATAAGACCTTTCCTGCCCAGTACCGAGATGTCATTTTTACACTCAACATCACTGTACAAGACAGCATCGCACATTAAGGTTCCTTCGCAGCGCACTTCACTGTTTTCGATAAATTTAGCCGTAATATTTCCGGCTGCCGATAAACTGCCCTTTGACATTCCCTGCATTCCACGCTTAAGTACGATATTTCCGCCGGATATCAAAATTGCGCCTTCTACCACGCCGTTTACAATAATATCTCCGGTTGCCTGAATCATATACCCGGTCAATACATTTCCGTTTACCTGTACGGTACCATTATACTCAATATCGCCGGTCGATACATCAACATTGGCAGGAACCTCATACACATCGGATACCATAACAAGATCATCTACCAGTGTTACATGTCCGGAAACTTCCGAATAAATCTCACATTTATCTTCACTTAACCGAATATTTCTTCCAAATCGGAGAGTAAGAACTTTTACTTTAACCGGAGGCATCGGCTCTCCCGTCACCGTGATCCCCGCTTCTCCAAAGTCTGCCGGTGTCAGTGTAGCAAGTTTTTCCCCTTTTTCCACCGGTTTAATATTTCCCAAATGGTGAAAATCCACACTTCCATCTTCATTTAATTTTGGTTTTGCTGTCGTATTTACATCAAAATGATATTCTATTTTTGCATCGGATCCCTGTCTGGGAAGTTTGGCTTTTGCCAGACAATAATCGGTGCAATAATTCTTTTCTTTCAGAAAACGGTCAATCTCTTCTTCCTGAATCCCATAGGTAACTCCTGCCAGCCGCAGGTCTCCTAAAATTTCTTCTTTCTTTATCTGCCTTCCCTCGGAAGAAGCCGGGTAAAATCTTGCTACCGCTTCTTTTCCCTCTTCCGCCACCGTAATAAAACATTTTTCATCTTCCGGAAGTGTTTCCGTCATAAGAAGAGGATATTCTTTGGCGAATTCCCCCTGTTTCAGATAAGTATCTAATCCCTTTAGATCATAAGACGTGATATTTACAGCATCCAAATACTGCTGTACTTCGTCGAGAGAGAACATTTCTCCGCCCTCGGAAGGTGGTATCACCTTGATCATGGTTCGCTTTGGTTTATGGACGATTTGAAAGTATGCATTTTTTGCCATGATATTTTCCCCCTTCTTTTCATCCCGGTCGTACAGGCTGACTCCTGCCTCAAAACAACGACAATAATTCTACACTGTCTCCCAGTTTTCCTCTCATTTTCTGTAATGCTTTCGAATGCAGCTGCGACACACGGGATTCTGAAACTTCCAAAATCTGGCTGATTTCTTTCAACGTCAAATCTTCATAGTAATACAGCGTGATCACACTGCATTCCTTTTCCGTCAATGTCTTTATTGCTTCCGTAAGCATCTGTTTGAGTTCTTCTTTTTCTATTGCCTTTTCCGGCTGCTCAAACCGCTGTGAGCCGCCCGGTTCAATATTGGCATCTCCACTTTGTTCCAGATAATCATCCAGCGAGATCATATTTGCCAGCTGAATTTCACTTTTCCATCCACTATATTCTTCTTCCGGAATGTTCAACTCTTTGGCAATTTCGATATCCGTCGCCGGTCTTCCCTCTTTTGCTTCAATTTTTGCCGCCGCAGAATCCATCTGTTTCTGACGCTGTCGAAGTGTTCTGGGTACCCAGTCCATCTTTCGGATCTGATCGAGAATCGACCCACGGATACGAAGACTTGCATACGTTTCAAATTTTACATTTTTTGTCAGATCAAACTTGTCAATGGCATCGATCAGACCGAAGATACCATATCCTACCAGGTCATCGTACTCTACCGTATAGCCAAGATACATTCCCATGCGTCCTGCCACCAGATTAACCAGATTTGCATATTCAATTATTAACTGCTCGCGTATTTCGGGAGTTTTGTTCTTTTTATATGCATCCCATAACTTTTTTTTCTGTTCTTCTTTCATCGCCATACAAGTTCCTCACTCACTTTGGGAGACCCCATCACAATGTTTCTGCTTTATTATCTTCGTCGTTCTCCTGTTCTTCTTTCTCTTTTTCTGCTTCTTCCGCAGCCAGTTCTTCTTCCCGGCGAAGCCGTTCTTCCTCTGCCTTTACCATTGCTTCATGATCTGCGATCACTTTTCCAATAACCTGTGCTGCGATCTGCCCCAGAATATAGAACAGGATCAATACAATAAGCAATGCAATGAGGCTGTACGTAACATCCCATCTCTGTACGATGCTCATAATACAGCAGACCAAACCTGCTGTCAGCATAACGCATGCCGGAATAAAACGATATTTCATTCTTATGCCCCTTATCTTTGTTTTTAACTATATGATGCTATATGACCGTATCTCCTACACCGATCGACCGGATCATAAGTTCTCCCGTAGCCGGATCAAATTCAATCGTACGCCCATAATTATTGCCGACATCCTCTGCCACAAGTGGAATCTTCCATTCGGAAAGAAGATCATGAACCGCCTGAATATTCTGCTGACCGATATTGAGCATATTGTGCGTATTCTGATTCACAAACATCTGCGCACCCCCTGCCATCTTTGCGATCATGTTTGCTTTGCTGCTTCCATGTTTCATCAACTCTTTTAACATGTCTTCCAGGCAAGTGTCAACAAATTTCATACGATTGGCATTTTTCCGGATCAACTGACTGCTCGGCATCATAACATGAGCCAGTCCGCATATCTTTGATCTCCGGTCATACAGAACTACTCCAAGACAGGATCCCAGACCGAGTGTCGATATTTTTTGCGGTGGACGGCAGATCTTATAGTCTGCCATCCCCACTCGAATCATATTGCTCATGCTGTTTTGGTCTCTCCTACCACATTTTCAATGTTCAGCAGAGAGATAAGACTCTCTCCATTTTTCCCAATTCCTGCCAAATAAGAAGCATTGCTTTCATCCAGTTTGAAATTAGGTTTTTCAATGGTTTCCGGATCCAGATTTACCACTTCCTTGACTTCATCTACAATCACGCCAACCATTGACTGGTCTTTTAATTTTAAAATGATAATACGGGTCGCCCCTGTATATTCATCTGCTTCCAAGCCGAATCGTTTCCGAAGACTCATGACCGGAACCACTTCTCCACGCAGATTGATCACACCAATATAATATGGCTGGGATTTCGGTACACGGGTAACTCTCGGCATTCTGACGATATTATCCACATATCCGATATTGATTCCGTACTGTTCTTCCCCCAAACGAATCACAATAAATTGAATTTCTTCTGTCACAGTTTCATTCGTCATAGCATCCATTTTCGCATCCTCCATTCTTATACCAATGTATTTGTATCTAAGATCAAGGCAACTTCACCATCTCCTAAAATGGTTGCGCCGCTGAACAATTTGGCATTTGTAATATGATGTCCCATCGACTTGATAACTGTTTCCTGCTGTCCAAGAAGATTGTCAACACCAAGACCAAGTCTCTGATCTCCTTTTTTCACTACCACAACAACCATGGATTTGCTATCCGGATCACGCTCATAGTTTTCCATCTCAAGAACTTCATTCATGCGTACAATAGGAATTACGCTGCCACGCAGATGAATGACCTCTTTGGACTGTACCAGTTTGATCTCGTCAAGTGCAATATCTTCGATCGTATCAATATTTCCAAGAGGAATCGCATATTTTTCTTTTCCAACTTCTACCATGAGTGCCTGAATGATTGCCAGTGTCAATGGAAGCTGGATGATAAAGGTACTTCCTTCTCCTTTTACTGTCTTTGCTTCAATGCTTCCACCTAATGATTCAATCTTCGTTTTTACAACATCCAGTCCAACGCCTCGGCCGGATACATCTGAAATTTTATCGGCGGTAGAGAAACTTGGACGGAAAAGCAGATCGATAAAATCTTTCTCGGTCATTGTCTCCGCCTGCTGCTCTGTGATTGTTCCTTTTTCAATTGCTTTATTTCTTACCTTTTCTATATTAATGCCGGCTCCATCATCCCGAACCTCGATCGTAACATTGTTACCGTCCTGGTAAGCATCGAGATAGATCGATCCGACTTCCGGTTTGCCCAGGCGCACACGTTCTTCATTGCTTTCCAGTCCATGGTCTGCCGAGTTACGAAGAAGATGCATCAGTGGATCTCCCAATTCGTCAATTACGGTACGATCAAGTTCGGTATCCTCACCGGTCATATACAGTTCCATCTTTTTATTCAGTTTACGATTCAGGTCACGAATCATACGTGGGAAACGGTTTACCACGCTTTCAATCGGAACCATTCGCACTTTCATAACCGACTCATGCAGATTGGTTGTTACCCGCTCCAGATACTCTATATTTTCATTAAATGTGGAATTGGATGACAGGTCAGTCACTCCGTCTGCGGAGGAAACGGAAACCAACGCATTTTTTGCAATGATCAGCTCACTGACAAGGTTCATCAGTACATCCAGTTTATCGATATCCACACGAACCGAACGGCTTGCTACTTTGCCTTTGACAGCAGGCTTTTTCGGTGCTTCTTTCTTTTCTTCCTTCGGTGCCGCTGCGGTTGCAGCTACTGTTTTTTCTTCCTGCTTTTCTTCTTGCTTTTCTTCCGGTTTTTCTGCGGAATATGTAAAGTCATCGATTGCCACATCTGCGATCTCTGATACATTCATGATCAATTTTTTGATCGTCTCTTTATCTTCTTTGGTCGCCAGAATCCAGCTGAAATCAAAATCAAATTCTTCATCCTCGATCTGTTCTGTCGTAGGTACGGATTTGATCAGTTCTCCTTTGTCCTCAACCGACTTAAATACCAAAAAGGCACGCGCTGCTTTCAAAACACAGGATTCCTGTAAATATACCGTAATTCCAAGAATATGCTGTCCTTCCTGTTTAGCATTGTCCATTGCTGCAATTTCATATTCAGAAACCGGGATGCTGCGGAACTTATCTTTGTCTGACCCTGCCGCCTGTGGCTGTGCCGGAGCCTCTTTTTTCTTTTCTTCTTTGGTATCGTCCGATTCTTTTCCGGTTCCTTCTTTTACCAGTTCATCCAGATCTTTTATAATATCCTCATTGTCTTCTGTTCCTTCACTTCCGGTAGTGGAAATAATTTCCAGATATCCTTCCAGCGCATCCAGCCCACGGAACAAAATATCGATCAATTTAGCATTTGCTTTCATGTTTCCGTTTCGGATCTCCTGAAATACATTTTCCAGATCATGTGTCAGGCGCTGCATTCTGGTATATCCCATCGTACCAGCCATTCCCTTTAACGTATGAGCGGCACGGAAAATCTCATTAATCGTATCCGTATCTTCCGGCTCTTTTTCCAATTCCAAAATGTGCTCATTTAACGACTGTAAATGCTCCTTTGTTTCATCAATAAATAACTCCAGATATTGACTTGTATCCATGATTTCCTCCATTCCGATGCCAATCCGCCAGAAGATTTACTTCATTCTCCTGAACATCGCATCTGCAATCTGCTCTAAATCCAATATTTCATCGCTTAATCCGGCTTTTTCTATGGCAAACGGCATCCCATATACTACACAGGTCCGTTCACTCTGCCCGATCGCATAAAGCTCTTTCTTCTCTTTCAATTGTTCCAATCCGTGTGTCGCATCATTCCCCATCCCGGTTAAAACCGTACACAGGATATTCTGGTAAGGGGTTTCAACAAGGGACTCCAAAAAGACATCCGCACAAGGTCTTAATCCATTCCGGACAGGTTCTTTTTTTACGGAGAACACCATTTTCCCTCTGCTGTCCTTTTCCATGCGGAGCTGATATCCACCTTTGGCAACGTATACCTTTCCTGCCTCTGCCTCCATACCATCTTCCGTTTCCAACACTTTACAGGCTGACATTTCGTCCAGACGTTTTACTAAAGAAGCAGTAAACCCGGTCGGCATATGCTGTACAATAACAAGCGGACAAGGGAACGTTTTCGGCAGTTTCGGCACGACCGACTGCAATGCCTTAGGTCCACCGGTTGAAGAGACAATAACGGCAAATTCACATGCCTGCGTCCGTTTTGTCTTCCCCTGCTCTGCTTTTTTTTCAACCGGCGTGCTGTCCAGTATCACTTTTTTCTCTGCCTTTTTTTTCACAGACATACTGTTCGGTATCACTTTTTCCGCTTCCTGTCGTTCCACATGCTTTAGCGACTGAATCGCAAACGCACATTTCGCCTTTGTCAGTAACCGTTTTGGGAAATCATCTTCCTTTCCCATTCTCCGGCTTGGTTTTTTTACGAAATCATAAGCTCCCAGTTCCAGTGCGCGAATGGTTTCTTCCGTACTCTTACTTGCAATGGAACTTACGACCAATACAGGGATATGAATCTCATTATCATTTAAATATTTCAAGAAGCCCAGACCATCCATCCTAGGCATATTAATATCTAACAAAATCAATTGATATTCTTTTCCCTGTTTTAACAATGCTACGGCATCAACCCCATTTTCTGCGGTATCTGTCACACACATTTCGGAATCTGTATTTATTATATCAGACATGACCCTTCTCATAAGTGCAGAGTCATCAATTATTAAAATTTTTTTCATCAAACATTTAGTCCTTTCTTATTCGACGTTTTTGTTCTTCGAAAATATATTTTATAATCTTTTCCTGTGTTTGTTTATCCATCGATTCAAATTGGCATCTCGCCTCATATTGTTTGATTCCGCCGGTCAGGGTAATGGTCTCGATAACGGTAGCATTACAGACAATAAATTCAATCCCTGACAATGGCAGCTTGGCTTTCAGATGCGTATTTGGTACAAGTTCCTCCTCGCACTGAAACCGCATACCGCCTCCACTGATATCCGTCATTCTGGCATCATCCCAGTTTTGTCTCATGTCTTTCAGTTTCTTCTCATACGTTTGTCTTACCTCTTCATCCGGAAATGCTTTGGTCAGCAAAAGATCCTGAAGTGCTGTCTCTTCTTCGCTCACAACACGATATTCAAACTCCAGCATACAGTCCAGACGGAAAAACTGTCTTCTTTGAAATTTGGTCAATTGCGATATCATCTGCATCTGCAATACAAATAACTTATTTTCCTGATACCGGCGCATTATCTTTGCCAGACACCGATACATACCTTTCGAAGTAAAAAAGCACAGTTCATACTCATCATTTACTTCAAGCGGAACTACTTTCCCCTCATAAATCGGCATCGATATTTTAAGAGTACGTATTCCGTCATAATCCAGCAGCTGGCTGACATATCGTGAATCTGACAATTTCGCACGGACAGCACTCTTTTTGTGTACCAATTCAATCCGGTCCCCAATGGAAATAATATTTTTCTGCATAACAGTCTCCATTTCTTTATTTCATAAATCTCATTCGTATCACACTGGAAAACAATTTTACGATACCTACGTGTTCGGCTTCCTGCTCCATGGTATGCTCCAGTGTATTGGCAATCCGGTTTACCGCCCGTGCCGTATTGCAGGAAGCATCCAAAATACTGATCGGTGTCTGTTTCATGATTGCCTTCTGCATATTATGGTCGTAAGGAACAGAACCAAGATATTCTACTTCAATATCCAGAAACTTAGCTACTACCATACCAAGTTTCTCAAACAATTCTCTTGCATCCCGGTTTCCATGAACCTGATTTGCAATCATCTTAACCACCGTTTTTTCTTTACGGTAGGTTGCTTTTTTGTTCAGTGTCTTCAGTAACGCATAGGCATCTGTGATCGAAGTCGGTTCCGGCGTAGCAACCAAAAGAACTTCCTCACTTGCTGCCACAAATTCCAGCACGGTATCACTGATCCCGGCACCGGTATCTACGATAACAACATCCGCAAATTCGTCCAGTTCATTCAACTTTTGAATCAGTGTAATGATCTGCTCTCTGGATAAATTTGCCAATTCCTGTATGCCGGACCCACCGGAAATAAACCCCACATTTTCCGGACCATATGTGATAATATCATTCAAGTTTTTCCCACGGTACATCATATCTGCCAGATTGTACCGCGGATGAAGTCCCAGCATGATCTCGATATTTGCCAGTCCAAAGTCCGCATCAAAAATAACAACCCGTTTTCCCATGCGGCTTAACTGAATCGCTAAGTTGACAGAAATGCTGGATTTTCCCACGCCTCCTTTTCCACTCGTTATAGTGATCACCTTAGCGACCGGCTTCTGAATCGGAGGGAGCTCCTGTTTCTTTATTATGTTTCTTAATCTTTCCGCCTGATCCACTATAGCTTCCCTCCTAACAACTTCTTCGCGATCTTCTGTGCATCTACCTTTCCAATGTCATCCGGAACATTTTGTCCCCATGTTACGTAAGAAAGCGGGCGTTTGGTATACAAACGCATATTCAGCATAACTCCCGCGGAAGAAGTTTCATCTAATTTGGTAAATATAATACTGTAATCCGTCAATTCTTTATAAACATCGGCAATCTCTTTCAGGTCACGATATTTGGTTGCCGCATTTAAAACAAGATATACTTCTCTGCTGGTGATCGGAATCTGTTCCAGCAATTTCCGAATGTCCTTTAACTGCTCTTTATTGCGGTGGGAACATCCCGCAGTATCGATCAGACAGATATCATAGTCACTCATTTCCTCCTGCATCTCTCCCAGTTCTTCCGGTGTATAGATCACCTTTAAAGGAACACTCAGGATATTGGCATACGTTTTCAACTGTTCCACTGCCGCAATCCGGTACGTATCCGCCGTCGCGAGAATCACTTTCTTATTCTTTTCCAGTTTTAACTTTGAAGCAATCTTGGCAATTGTCGTCGTTTTCCCCACTCCGGTAGAGCCAAGGAAAAATACATATTTGGTTTCTTTTTTATTTTCCTGCTTCTGATCGAGCGTGTATGGCTGACCCAGCATCAAAATGATCTTCTGGTACATCGCTGCCAGAATCTGATCCAATGCTGCATCCTTTGGCAGAGATTCCTCAATCTCTTTCATGATCGCATCAATCTGTTCTTCCTCAACCTCGCTCTGCTGCATCTGTTTCCGGATCAGATCCTTGCACGCACGCGCCTTATATTCTTCTTTGGAAATCTGCTCTTCTTTTTTTTCCTTTTTCTCCGGCTTTTCGGTGGAAGTTGTAGTTTCATTTTGTTCTACTTCTGTAGTGGTCTGAACATCCTCTTTCTCTGTCATCCGTTTTTCCAGCATTTTCTGAAGACTGTTCAATTTTTCTTCAATCGAATCGTTTTTCCCTGCTTCCGGGTTGTCATCCGCAACAATATCCGGGATAAACCGAGGTGTCTCCGGAGCCTCTTTTGCCGTATTTTTCTCCGCAGAGCGGTATTCTACATTTTCATCAATGGCCGCCGTCACCTCGACTTTTCCTTTCATAAAAAGTTTTGCCAGCCCTTTCGGTGATATTTTTTTAATATTCATCACTACGGCGTTGCTGCCAAGATCTTCTTTTGCCATTTCAATTGCCTGTGTCTCTGTCTTTGCCAAATATTTCTTAATAATCATTCAACGGTCACCATCCCAACTGATTGAAGCTCTACATCGGAGTCAATCTCATTATATGATAATACTTGTAAAGTTTTAAACTGCTCCATTGTCAGATGTTTAAAATACATACGGACGATTGGAGACGTTATGATAATCGGGGTATGTCCCAATTCTTCCAATTTGCTCGTCTGTTCTTGAAGCGATTCCATGATCTTTGCGGAATATTCCGGATCCAGTGCCAGATACGCTCCCTGTTCCGTCTGTTTCACAGAATTCATGATCTCCTGCTCTACTTTTGGATCAAGAGTGATCACACTTGTCATGTCTTTATTTGCAAAATATTTATTGGAAATTGCACGCTTCAGGCTCTGTCTTACATATTCTGTCAAAATATCCGTATCATGTGTCGTCGGTGCATAATCTGCCAATGTCTCAAATATCGTAATAAGATCCCGGATGGAAATACCTTCCTGCAAAAGATTTTGCAGCACTTTCTGGATTTCTCCGACACTGAGCATTTTCGGTACAAGTTCGCTAACAAGTGTCTCATTGGCATCTTTGACATTGTCGATCAGGTTCTGAACATCCTGTCTTGTAAGCAGTTCATGGATATTCTGCGTGATCACTTCCATCAGATGTGTCGCAATGATCGATGGCGGATCCACAACGGTGTAGCCAAGGGATTCCGCACGTTCACGCTGTGCTTCCGTGATCCAGATCGCCGGCAGATGATACGACGGCTCAAAGGTTGGAATTCCGGTTAATTCTTCTTCGACGTAACCCGGATTCATCGCCATATAATGGTCAAATAAAATCTCGCCTTCGCTGACCGGAACGCCTTTTATCTTAATCACATACTGATTTGGATTCAGCTGAATATTGTCACGCAGTCGGATCATCGGCACTACGCATCCAAGTTCCAGCGCGATCTGCCTTCGGATCATAACGACTCGGTCAAGCAGATCTCCTCCCTGATTGACATCCGCAAGTGGAATGATTCCATAACCAAACTCCAGTTCGATAGCATCCACTTTCAGGAGGGAAGTAACATTTTCCGGTCTTCGTATCTCCTCGGCACTCTCTTCTTCTTCGTCCACCTGCGCATCCGTTTCTTCCATTTCCAGTTCGTTTTTCATAATCCGCGCTGTCACGATAAATAGTATTCCATATCCGGAAAATATAATAATATTCATCGGCGTAAATACACCCAGACCAATCAGGGCACACCCCGCGATCAACAGCACTTTCGGCGCGGAAAACAGCTGTTTTTGCAGAATTCCGCTGATATCTGCTTCTTTTGATCCTTTCGTAACCAAAACACCGGTTGCCAGTGAGATCATCAGGGATGGGATCTGGCTGGTAAGTCCATCACCGATCGTCAAGATCGAATAGGTCTGCAACGCAGCCGCAGCATCCATTCCATTCATCAATACGCCAATTGCCAAACCACCGACAAAGTTGATCACAGTAATCAAAAGACCTGCCGTGGCATCTCCTTTAACGTATTTGGTGGCACCATCCATAGAACCAAAGAACGCCGACTCTTCCTGAATCTTTTCACGTCTGATTTTTGCCTCTTCATCCGTGATCGCGCCGGTATTTAAGTCGGCATCGATCGCCATCTGTTTTCCCGGCATCGCATCCAGCGTAAATCGTGCTGTTACTTCCGATACACGCTCGGATCCTTTATTGATAACCATTAACTGAACAATGATCAGAATAACAAATACGACAGCTCCTACGACCAGGTTACCGCCGCCTACGAAATTACCAAATGTATTTACGACATTTCCGGCTTCTCCATTTAACAGGATATTACGGGTGGAGCTGACATTTAATGACAGACGGAATAACGTCGTAAGCAGCAAAAGGGTTGGAAACGATGACATATCCAGCGGCTCTTTTGCAAATAACGCATTGAAAAGGATCAGCATGGATATTCCAATGTTTGCGGTAAATAACACATCCAGTAAAACCAATGGAACCGGAATGATCAGACACAAAATAGGGATCAGGACAAAACATCCTAAAATAATATCCGTCTTTTTCATTTGTCATTCCACCTCCTTGGTTTTAATTTTCTTTTATATTTTTCCTTGTATACTATAAACATAAGCCAATACCTCTGCCACCATCTGATACAGTTCCGGTGGAATCTGGTTTCCTATTTCTACATTGTAATACAGCATTCGGGCAAGCGGTTTATTCTCTACAATCTCCACTTTATTTTCTGCTGCAATGTCTTTGATCCGCGCGGCAAGATAGTCTGCACCTTTTGCCAGAACAACCGGTGCCTCGCCAAGGTCTTTATCATATTTGATCGCTACCGCAAGATGTGTCGGGTTCGTAATGACTACATCCGCTTCCGGCACGCTCTGCATCATACGCGCTCTGGAAACTTCCTGCATTTTGCTTCGAATACGGCTTTTGATCTGCGGATTTCCCTCTGTGTTTTTATATTCATCCTTTACTTCCTGCTTTGTCATTTTCATATCGTTTTTAAATTTTCTCCGCTGATAATAATAATCAACAGCAGCAAGAATCAAAAAGACGAAACTTATCTTAAAGCCAATATTAATGACTGTGTTTAACAATAATTGTAAAGCCGATGTCAGATCAAGGCTGTAAATATTGACAACCATTCCCCATTCATCGGATAACTCGTTGTAGATTACATAAAATAAAACGAGTAATTTGGCAATTGCTTTTACCAGATCAAAAATTTTATCCTTAGAAAACATCCTCTTCATACCGGAAATCGGACTAATCTTGGAAATTTTGGGCTGCAACGGTTTCAAGGTTGGCTGCCATTTGACCTGTGCCGCATTGACAATGACTACGACAACCAGCAATATTGCCATAACGGGTCCTGCCAACAAAAGGGTCTGCCTTCCACAATACACCATAAGATTCATGGAACGAGACACATTAAAATCCCCCGCATACTGCGGAATGGCTTCATATAAAAACCGAAATGTCTCGATCAGAGTACGATACAAAAAACCGCCAAATATACGGATCACAGCAAAAAAAATCAATAAAATCGCAGCGACACCAATATCCTGGCTTTTGGCAACCTGACCTTCTTTTCTGGCATCTTCCAATTTTTTCGGAGTGGCATCTTCTGTTTTTTCTCCGCCCTCTCCTTCTTTAGCAAAAAACTGGAGTTCATATTTTAACATAATTCATTCTCCATTCTTAAGTTGGAGTAAAAGAGTTATACAATTTTACAACAATGTCCTGCATTGTCTCAAATACAAAATTGGCGATCGTCGGTATGGTAGGTACGATGATCAGCAATATTACGATACCGACCAGCACCTTGATCTGAATTCCGACAACAAACATGTTCATCTGTGGAATTGCCCTCGACAATACACCAAGCACAACATTGATCACAAGCATACAGGCAAATACCGGGAGCACAATGCGGAAACCAACCAGGAAGAAGTTGACAATAAATTCTATAACTGTCTCCTGCAAATTTCCGTCAAACACGGCCTGTCCTACATTAAAATACGTAAACGTATCTAAAATTGCCTGCAATATTTTATAATGCATATTACTCACAAGCATCATCAGCATTACAAGATATACATATAAATTTCCACTAATAGAGACCTGAATATTGGTCAGCGGATCAAAGACACTTGCCATCGATAATCCCATTTCCATATCCATCAGCTGACCGGCAAAAGAGACAATATACGTACACATATTGCACATAAAACCAATGGTAAGTCCTACAATCATCTCTTTTAATACCAGCGTGGAAAAGCCAAAGATCCCTACATAATTTAATTCGATGACCGGTACCGTCTGAATGGCCGCAAGCGACAACACCATGCCGATCGCCAGCCGGATTTTCATAGGAATCGTTTGATATCCAAATATCGGAGCACCGATCACAAATGATGTGATCCGTATCAGAACCAAAAGGTAAAATTCTACATGTTCTACCGTAAAGCTCATAAGCTCTCCTCCTCAGTCACCGAACCCTTCTTACTGCTGTCATTTGACATACGTATAAAAATTTTCACATAACGTCGTAAAAAACTCGACACAACTTTGCATGATCCAGTTTCCCGTCAGCAAAAGGGTAATAAATATTGCCAAAAGTTTTGGCACAAAGGTAAGCGTCTGCTCCTGTATCGAAGTTACCGTCTGAAAAATACTGATGATCAATCCGACGATCAGGGATACAAGCAGCAAAGGAAGCGAACATTTGATGATCGCCCAGATTGTCTGTGTTGAAACTTCAATCAGATCTGCTTCTGTCATGCTGTCTCACCTAACCTTTCTTCTGCATTTTCTTCCAATCCCTCTGTGGTTCTAATAAAAGGTCTGAACCAGCTGTCCAATCACGAGATTCCATCCATCTGCCAGAATAAACAGCAGGATCTTAAACGGCATCGAGATCGTGGTTGGCGGAAGCATCATCATTCCCATTGACATAAGGGTTGACGCGACAACCATGTCAATTACAATAAAAGGAAGATAGATCAAAAAGCCGATAATAAACGCCGTCTTCAATTCACTGATCATAAATGCCGGCATCAAAACCATCGTCGGCACATCATCCTCCGTCTGAATCTCACTTTCTTTTCCTTCTATTTCCAAAAACAATTGTATATCTGAGCGGTTCGTCTGTTTAAACATAAACTCTCGAATCGGCTTCAGTCCTGCATTGAGTGCCTCTTCCTGCGTCAACTGTCCCTGCTCATACGGCTGCACACAATCCGTATTGATCTGCGTGATGACCGGCGACATGATAAACAGCGTCAGAAATAAAGCAAGCCCCACCAAAACCTGGTTTGGCGGACTCGTCTGTGTCCCCAGTGCAGAACGCACAAAATGAAGCACCACGATAATCCTTGTAAATGATGTCATCATTATAATGATCGATGGTGCCAGTGCAAGCACAGTCAATACAAGAAGCATCTGCAAACTTGCTGACAAACTGCTGCTTCCTGCATTGGAACTAATGTTAAATTGAAAATTATCCGGTTCTGCGGGATCCGATGTTCCCGCCGTACCGCTTCCCTCAATCTCATCTACGTGAGAATTCGAGTCCGGTTTTGCACAAACAATTGTACCAGAAAAAAAGGTCAATATACATAGTGCCAAAACCAGAGACATCGTCTTAGTTAAAATCCAAAAAAATCTCCTGTGTGTTCTCATAATACCAACCTTTTCTTATTTCTTGTCATCTCTGTTTTTTACATTCGAAAGCATATTTTTCATCACTTCTTTGAACGAGGTATCTCCCGGCACATTTCCGGAATCTTCCGGCAGTTCCAGCTGATCTTCCTCTAATTCCTTGAAAAATGTGATCTGCTCTTTGGTAACCCCAATGGCATACTGCTTTTTTCCAATCTCAACGATCTGAATGTATTTGGAAGGGGCGATCTTATAAGTTTCGATTACCTTGATATTTCTCGCCCGAGACTGCATCGCGCCGGATTTGGCAATCCATTTTGTAACAAAATAGGTAAGTGCCAAAACCAACACAAACACAAATAACGTAGCTATCAATTGTAAAATATTGTTAAGCATTTATCCAATTGCCTTTTTCACCGCTTCCAAAACACGATCTGCCTGGAAAGGTTTTACAATAAAGTCTTTTGCTCCGGATTGAATGGACTCAATTACCATCGCCTGCTGTCCCATTGCGGAACACATAATAATATTTGCTGAAGGATCTGCTTCTTTGATCTTCTTCAATGCCTGAATTCCATCCATCTCCGGCATTGTGATATCCATCATAACAAGATCCGGTTTGGTTTCTCCATACTTTTCAACTGCTTTCAATCCGTTTTCCGCTTCTCCTGCTACTTCATATCCATTTTTTGTCAAAATATCCTTGATCATAACTCGCATAAATGCAGCATCATCACATATCAAAATACTTTTTGCCATTGTTCATATTCCTCCATTATTTTAATCTTTGATAATCTCTGTCACTCGAATACCGAAGTTTTCCTCTATTACAACGACTTCGCCCTTTGCGACAAATTTTCCATTTACTAAAACGTCAACTGGCTCACCTGCCAGTTTATCCAGTTCAATGATCGTACCCGGTGAGAAATCCAATATTTCTTTGATCGACTTGCTTGTTCTTCCAAGTTCTACCGTAACTTCCAGCGGAACGTCCATGATCAAATCAATATTTTCCGGAGCGATACCATCTAAATTCTGGCTTGGTGCAAAATTTTGAAATTGTGCCGGCTGAATCGGTACATTCTGCGTTGGCATCGTATACATCGGCATAGCACCGTTCATCATCGGCTGTTGCATTCCCATCATTGGCTGCTGGGCTGCCATTTGTGGAACTGGTGCTGCCTGCATTGGTTCCGGCTGTACCGGTGCTGCAACGACTGGTTCCGGCTGTGGCGCGGGTTCCGAAGCTGCCGTCTCTCCCACTCCGCCTTCCATTGTACTGCGGAATCTGGTATAGATCAGTTTTGCAAAATCAAACGGATACAGCTGCATGATCTCGCTGTCTACCAGATCACCGATTGTCATCCGGAAAGAGACCTGAACAAACGTCTTACCAACCATATCCTGCAAGCCGCCTTCTATCGCACTGCTTGTCAGATCGACTCTTGTTGAATTTGGCGGGCTGATGTCCACCTTTTCATTGATCATAGATGACATTGACGTTGCCGCCGATCCCATCATCTGATTCATCGCCTCACTGATCGCACTTAAATGAAGATCGGTTAATTCCGCATCTGTATTCGTGCCGTCACCGCCCATCATCAGATCCGTAATGACCTTTACATCATGTTCCTTTAATACCAAAATGTTCTTTCCTTCCAGACCTGTCCGGTAGGATATATAGATAAAGACACATGGTGCAGGATTTTGTTCTTTCAGGTCATCAATGGTGACATAGGACAGTTTCGGAGTTGTAATCTCTACCCGGTT
>FR894044.1:28403-37630 GCA_000434115.1 Roseburia sp. CAG:309
GATAAACGTTCATTAGAGTCGGTCGCAACCGGTGTTGATTCATTTGCTGCCACATCGGAAGTATCTTCCGCAGCAGAATCACCCATACCTCCTAATAACGCATTGATTTCCTCTTGCGATAACATTCCATCCATGCATTCTTACTCCTCTCTGTAGACTGATTTAATCTTAACTGCATAGGCGTCATCATGAGCACCCGGTAATGCAGAAAATTTCTTAATATTCCCAACATAGACATCCATTTCATCTTCTATCTTGGTATTTAATTTAATGATATCACCCGGCTGTAAATGAATAAAACCATTTACGGAAATGGCACTGCGTCCCATAATGGCACGCACCGGGATCTTTGCCTTATGAATATTGTCTTCAATAAACTCACGATATTTATCATCGTCTTTTACTTCAGATGTAGAATACCAGTATTTTGTATTGATCTTATCAATAACCGGTTCTACAACTGCATAAGGAATACAAATATTCATTACTTCTTCAACATCACCTACTTTAATATTCATCGTGACGATGGAAGTCATTTCATTTGGCGAGACAAACTGTGCAAACTGCGAATTCGTCTCAATCCTCTCTAACGTCGGATTAATGCTTTGTACATTCGCCCAGGGTTCAATCAAAAGATTCGTGCATACCCCCATAATCCTTTGAATGATCGATACTTCAATCTCCGTAAACTCTCTAGGTTTATCCAACGGCACACCGCTTCCGCCAAGCATCAGATCCACTATTGTATATCCAAGACTGCTTGCCATCTCAATGATGATTGTTCCCTCCAGCGGTGCAAAATTGACAACCCCTAAAAGAACCGGATTGGACAGGGAGTTCGAAAACTCCTGAAATGTCGCTGCTTCCGCGTGCATTACTTCCACTTGAACATTTCTTCGCAGATATACCGGCAGATTTGTCGATAACAAACGAGCATAATGTTCAAAGATAAATACCAAAGTACGTAAGTGATCTTTCGAAAATTTGGATGGTCTTGCAAAATTATAATCTTTTACCTGCTTTTCATCTTCTACCTCGGTATCTGCCGGATCGAATTCGCCGCTGTTCAATGCGGAAAGCAAGTTATCAATCTCGCTTTGCGATAAGACGTCCCCCATTTTCTTTCACCTCACTGACTTTCCAAATTTGTTTTTACTATCCCTACTGGAACATAAATCCATTTAATGCAAGACGAACAATACATTTGCTTCCATACAATTTCTGAATTTTAGCAAGTGCCTGCTCCTTTACTGCATTCTGATCTAACGTTTTCATACTTTGATCTGCAATGGTTTCTTTGACAATTTCTGTAACATATACATCTTTTGCCTTTACGGATTCAGAAATCTCTTTATAATCCTCTGCTTCTGTATTGAAAGAAATCGTAACTCCTTCCAGCACCGCAAAATGAGAAGTACTGTCTCCCTCATCCGGTTTCAGATTGATCGTCTGTTTGTTTTCAAACGTAATGGAATATGGCTCCAGATTTTCAATGGAATAATCTCCGGCAGCCTCTGCATCCGTTTCCAGATCGATTGCTGTAGCAACCTTGTCTACCAGCTGACTGGTCTTATTCATCGTCGGAACAACCGCAAACACGATCACAACCGTCAGAATAAGATTCAAAAGACAAGATGCCATAATTATAATTGTCAAAATATTCTTTTTCATCTTTACCCTCCATAATCACTCTTCGGTATATATTTTAATCTCTACACGTCGATTTCTCGCACGTCCTTTTTCCGTTTTGTTATCTGCCACCGGATCATATTCACTCCGACCTGTCGTCTCCAGCGTCTTCGGATCCAGATGTTTATGACTGGTAAAATACTCAAACACCTGTGTCGCCCTTGCCGTAGACAGCCACATATTATTTTTAAATGTGCTGCTCGAAATCGGAACATTATCGGTATGACCTTCAATCTTTATCATGTGGTTATCATATATTTTCAAAATATCCCCCACTTTACTCAAAAGCGGAAGGGCTGATTTCTTAATCTGATCCGAACCCGAATCAAAAAGAATCGCACCGTTCAACGAAATTTGAACGTATTGATACTGCTCGTCCATATTTACATTGACCATATCCTGAATTTTCTTCGCCGCTGCTTTATCGGACACTTCTGCATAAAGTGCCTCCGTCTTCTCTTTTAACTGCTCTTCCAGTTTTTGTTTGTACTTTTCTTCCTCCGAGATTTCCGTGGAATCGTCTTTCAGTTCCTGATCCTGTCCACTGTTTTCAAATTCATTGAAATACTCTTCCATGGAAATTTTCTGACTGGTTCCACTGGAAACAAAAGCGCCCTCGCCAACGGCATTTCCGCCGCCGGAAAAAATATCAATGCTTTCCGATAACGAAGTAACGATCTGCTCATATTTGTCAGCATCTACGGTTGACATTGAAAACAACAGCACAAAAAAGCACAACAACAAGTTCATCAAATCCGCAAATGTATTAATCCATCCGCCTTCAATGGATGCCGGCTCTTCCGCCTTTCTCCGTGCCATTAGCTTTCACCACCTTGTTCATTTCCGTCCTCTCCTAAAAGAGAGTCACGGACATTCGGTGCAAGGAATGATTTCAGTTTTTCCTCAATCACACGTGGATTTTCTCCAGCCTGTATTGATAGAATTCCCTCACAGATAACTTCTTTCTCCATAATCTCTCTCGCATTGATCGCACGAAGCTTTGTTGCGATAGGAATGGAAATCCAGTTTGCAAGAAGAGAACCATACATCGTCGTAACCAAAGCCACTGCCATATTCGGTCCAATTGAACTTGGATCATCCAGCAGTTTCAGCATGTTGATCAAACCGATCAACGTACCGATCATACCCCAGGCAGGACCCATAGCAGCCAATCCATCCCAAAAACTGATTACTTTATTGTGTCGACGTTCAATACTGCTCAGTTCGGTATCCAGTATGCTGGTAACCAATTCCTGATCGGTACCATCGACAATCAGCATGATTCCTTTTTTCAAAAAATCATCATCGATATCTGCCGCTGCTTCCTCCAGCTGAAGCAGCCCCTCTTTTCTTGCCACATTTGCCAGATCAATAATCGTATGTATAATTTCACTTTCCTTTGTCGCCGGAGTTTTTAAAATCAACTTAAAAGACTTCAGCGAGTTAAAAAATGCCGGTATACTGTCTGACATCGTAAGCATACACATAAAGGAGCCTCCGATTGTAATCAAAATGGAGGAAAAGTCATAAAAGTTTCCCAGTGCAGCAAATCCCTGATCCCCGGATACAATTCCATACACAACTGCTGCGGCACACCCCAGCATACCAATAATTGATGCTAAATCCAAAAAAATACACCACCTTAATGTTATATTAATCTATTGGTATTGAAAAAATTTCTTTCCGATACAATTTTACTAGATTTTTTACCTCTTGTCTACTTTCTTTTACAATAATTTTTTTCCCTGTAGTTAAGGTCAGTACCGTGTCCGGAGTTTCCTCGATGGTTTCTATCAGGTCCGAATTTAAGGTAAATTGCTTTCCATTCATCCGCGTGACATCAATCATACAATTCCTCCTTTTCCAACATTTTTCAATACTCTATCTTATTATATCACAAAAAAAGCAAAAAGGGAAACAAAAGTTTCCCTTTTTTATAAGAAATTTATTCTTTTTAACGTTTCAGATTGATCAATTCTTCCAACATCGTATCGGATGTCGTAATTGTACGGGAGTTTGCCTGGAATCCACGCTGCGTCGTGATCATATTCGTAAACTCGGTAGCAAGATCTACATCTGACATTTCCAAGGCACCTACGGAAAAACTTCCAACCTCAGTAATATCCTGACCGACACCATCAAAATCACCGGAGTTCAATGTTGCTGCAAACAAACTGTTTCCGGCTGCTTCAAGACCGGATGGGTTAGCAAATGTCGCTACCGCAATCTGCCCAAGCAGTTTATCATCTCCATTGCTGTATACAGCATAGATTTTTCCATCGGTTCCGATTGAAAATCCATTCAATGTTCCTGCAGCATTTCCTGCATTGTGTCCGTCTTTATCTCCGCGCTCCGGTTTTACGGTAGAAGTTCCTTTTGTCGCATACATCGTAAGTCCGGAAAAATCGATATTAACGCCACCTACCGGGAACGCATTATTTTCTGTGTTTCCATCGTTTAACGTTAAGTTCAGCATTCCTTCTACTTCACCGGAAACACTTACAAATTCACCGGAAGAACCATTAAAGGTCAAAAGAGAGGTACTCTGTGCAAATGTAATTGTACCATCCGGATCTACCGTATAGTTCAACGGACTCTGTCCCCCAAAGCTTACATACTGGTTTGTCGTACTGTAAACGGTATTTCCACTGGCATCCACGGTAGCCTGTTTCAAGATGGAATTTCCTGTGGAATCCATAATATCTGTAATTCCTACCGTGTATTCATTATCTGTTGTCGCATTGGCTTTCATAACAGACAATTTTGCGGTAAACAAGTTTCCGACACTATCATAAAAGCTGACAGAAATCGGATATCCCGCTCCGTCTGCACTATAGGTTACCTGTTTATCTTTGCTGTCAATATTACCGGATAATGTAACATTTGTTGTGGCTGCCGGCTCTGCATTTTGGTTTTCCGGAGACATCAGCTGTAAGGTATCTGCCGTATCCTTACGAATTTCACCATTGGCATCCACCCCCCATCCGAGTACGGAAGCTCCGTTTGTCGTGCAGTACAGTGTACCCGCTGCATCGATGTCAAAACATCCGGATTTTGTAAAATATGTACTTCCGTTGCTTCTTACAACAAAAAATGCATCCCCGTTTATCATCAGATCCATACCTCTATCGGTACGGTTTGTTGCGCCGGTTCCACTCATATTTACACTAATGGATGCTACATTGGATCCCAAACCGATCTGAACGGCATTTCTTCCGGCTGCTCCTGTCGTCGCATTCGGACCGGAAGCTCCCTGTGTCGTTTGATAAAACACATCCGTAAAGTTTACCGAACTGGAACGAAATCCTACCGTATTTACGTTTGCGATATTGTTACCAATTACATCCATCTTTGTCTGGTGTACTTTCAATCCTGATACACCGGACCACAATGATCTCATCATAATGAATCACCCTCCATTTTCAAATTCCTGCATTTGTTAACCCCCTCTGTCAGTCAGGGATTATCATGCCTCCTGTTAAGGGCCGGCATGGTTTCATTTTCTTTCTGCTGCAATTTTAATTAATGATCGCTCCATCGATATTGGTAAAAACTGCATTTGAAGTATCATTGACCGCAGTGACGATCGTTTTGTTCTTCACATTTAAAATAAATGCAAGATCATCTACCATAACAAGAGATTCCGTCATGCCCTTTTCCTCAGCCTGGTCTACCGCCTCTTCCAGACGTGCCTGCTGTTCTTTCGTCATAGAAATATTTCTTGTCTCCAAGCGTCTTGCCGCATGTTTGGAAAAACGGACACGGTCTGCTGTGCTCTGTAACACTTCTCCAAACGTTGTGGTTTTTTCACCGGTCTTTGATGCTGTTTGATTTGTTTTTTGTTCTGCTGCATTTATTTTATGCCGCATTTCATCGATGGAAGCAAAGTTACTGTTATTGATATTCATCGCTTTGTCCACCTCCTAAAGAATGATCGTTTCATTCTGTCGTCGTGTCATCTTCATCCTTGGAAATGCCACTTTCTGTCACTTTTACCGTAACTTTATCTGTAATCGTCGTATTATATGGATCGTCAAAGCACAACGCCAGTTTGTATGTTCCGTTATCCAGATTTTCAAAAGCCCCCGGTGCAATAGACAATACTCCGTTGTTGTAAGACAAACAGTCGGATTTAATATATTCTCCATTTAACATAACGGCTACACTGCTTGCTGCATAGTTTCCGCTGCCAAGGTTGATATTAATATCGACCATACTTTTGTTTGATTTGTCATAAACAGCTTCCGTCTGCTCTGCAACAGGAAGATATTTTGCCACATCTGCATAGGATTGTTTTACTTCTACCAGATCATCAATAGAGTATAACTGTCCATTTACAGATAATTGTGCGGTTCCGTTTTTTACAGCAATGTAATCAACTACACCCTGTACTTCGGTAATACTTCCATTTGTACTCTTTGTATTAAGAACAACGGCTTTACCAACCAATCCAAACGCCTGTGAATTTACAGCAGTTTCGTTCAGATTCTGCATCTGTTCCAATGCTGAGAACTGTGCGAGCTGTGCAATAAACTGAGTATCCTTCTCCGGTTCCAGCGGATCCTGATTTTTCATCTGACACACCAAAAGCTGCAAGAATTCATCTTTTCCAAGTTCTCCTCCTACGGCACGATCCGATGACTGCGACTTATTGACTCTGTTTTTATCAAAACTCAGATCATTCAGTCCTGTCACAATACCATCCAATGATGTTGCCATGTGTTCGCCTCCTTTTTATTATGCAGTATAATCCACAATACTTTCTCCATCCTGTCGTTCTGTCTCTGTTTCCTGAGAAACATTATCCCCATCCAATGCCTGTTCTCCGGCATCGACGCGAAAACGTTTGGCAGAACCTTTTTTCTGATCAAAGTTATGATTGTTTGAATCTTCCTGGTTTTTGAATCCAAAATTAGATACATTTACTTCTACCGATTCTACTTTCAAACCTTGACTTTCGAGATTTTCCCGCAGTACAACCAGCTGGCTCTCCAGTGCTTCTTTTGCCATTTCATTCTGAACCGTAAGTGTCGCTGTCGCAACGCCCTGATTGGATGAAACGCTCAAATGCACTCGTCCGAGAGATTCCGGATTTAACTGCAGTTCCATACTTGTTGTCTGTGGCAGTACACGAATGCGGATATGGTTCACTACCTGATCTACGATCTCCTGCATGGAAACCTGACGGATCTCTGCATTTTCCGTACCCGGTTCAAACGCCTGCGTCAGTCTGTCCACAAATGCCGGTAACGAATTTTCCGCTTCTGCCGCCGGCCGGGAACCGGATTGTGAATCCTGTGCAAAGGCACCCGATTGTCCGGATTCATCCGAAACTTCAACCGTAACCGGAATGCTTTCTTCCTGCGACGCATTTACTGCCGATGCGTCTGCCGCCGGATCTGTTTCTACATCTGTCTGTTTCTGAGTTTCTTCCGGAATATTTTTGTTTTCCGTTATTGTTTCTGTCAGATTTTGTAAAAACTTCTGCATTTCCGGTGAATCCTGCGGTACATCAGCAACCTGTTCCAGAATTTTCGAAATGCCCTGCGTGATCTGCATCCAATCGGAAGTAAGTTCCTCCGACACAAGCATTGCACTGGAATCTTCTACACCATGTGCTTCCAAAATAAGTGCATTGATATTGGAAGTATTTCCTGCCGCCAGTAACTGCTGTACCCCGGTACCATCCACAACCAGATCCATCGGTGTGATCCCGAGCTGCTCAAGAAGATCTTCCACATCTTCTTTGGAGAGACCAAATACCTCTTGTAACAATACCGTTACTTTTTCCGCAATTTCTTCCGTTGGCATATCTTTTTCCACAGGGGTCTGGTTTTTGTCCGCTTTGACGGTAACTTTATGGGAATCAAAACCATCTGATATTTCTTTTTTCCCTGTTGTTTTCACGTTGGCCGGCTGTGCTTTTTCCGATGTATTTGCCGCATTTTTTGAAAAATAATTTTCAAACGACGTATCTTTTACGGAAGCACTTTTCTCCATTCCACGGGACTGTACTGCCTGTACATTCAAAGAAATGTTTGCTGTCTTCATGTTTCCTCCTTTCCGGGTGTTTTACCACCCAAATGATCCACTATATATATCGGTCAAAAAGTCATTGTTTTTAACCGTTGTGGGCACTATTTTGCCGTCATTTTTGTCGTGATCTGTGCTGCCGTCTCCGGTGTCATCGCTGCCAGAATGGCAGAACTCTTGGATTCCGTCATGCTGTCCAGAATCGAGGCAACCAGATCGAGATCCCCTGTCATGGTTTCCAGCACCGCTGCTGCATTTGCCGGATCCATCTTGCTGTACATCGTTGCCTGTTTGGTAATCTTGGCAGTGTAAGTCAGATCTTTTACAACATCTTTATAAATCGCAGCCGCATTGTCCGGATCAATTTCCTCATAATATTGTTTGTATTCGGATATATCCGGTGCTTTGTCATTATAAACAACATTTTCGTCAAACTTCTTTACCCGCTGTTCAAATGATTTCTGCTGCTCTTCAAATTTTTTCAATCGTTCTACTTCTTTTTTTAACTGTGTCACCTCATCTGCACTGGCAGAATTGGTGCTCTTTAGCGAAGCCAATTCATTTTCCAACTGTTTAATACGTGCATTGGCTTCATCAATATTGGTATAACCGTTTGTCTGGGTATTAGATCCGTCATCCGGTAAAATACGGTTGATGACCGGTACGTCTTTAATCACCGGAGCCAGCACTTCACTTCCGAAATTTCCAACATCCATTTTGATCAATACACCAAACATTCCAAGCCAGATCAATACGATTGCAATCACGATCAAAATCGTAAGCAGTTTGCTTCCACCGCTTTCTTCCTGCGCCACTTCTACATTTTTATCTTTTTTCCTTTTTCCAGCCATGATCTTTAAATCCTTTCTTTCGAATTTGAATAGGTATAACTAACCAATTCATCCACTTCTTTTTGTTCCTTCTGCAATTCTTCTTTTTGAAATTTTTCCCATGCTTTTTCGCGTAGTTTTTCAAAAATCTTTCGTTCTTTCATTGCCTCTGTCAGTTTTTTTCTCGCCTGCTCCACTTCCGCTTCACAGCGTATAATGACATTGTTCTGTAATTCAATATACGTTTCTAAAATTTCACTATCCTGTTTGATTTTCCTTATTTTTACAATAGTAAGTGTTTCCTGCAATTCTCCCTTCAGGAGATTTTCATTGTCCTGAAGCCTTTTTTGCAGAATTTCCAATTTTTCCTGCTCCTGTAACAATCTCGCATTTGCCTGTGCATATTCGTTTTTCGCCTGAGTTTCAAGTTTTTCTTTCATTTGCAGTATATTCTGCATTGAAAACCGGAAACGTCCCATGGTTATTCACCATCCTCACTGAAAATATCAAGCATCAACTGAAGTGATTCATCAAACGTATACTTCTCGTCCGTCTGCTGCTGCAAAAAGGCATTCACTGCCCGGATCTTGTCAATTGCAAAATCAATATCCGGATTGGAGCCGGATTTATATGCACCAATGTTGATCAGATCTTCTGCCTCCTGATACGTCGCCA
>FR894045.1:0-10595 GCA_000434115.1 Roseburia sp. CAG:309
GACAAGTATGGCGAGTGGGTCAAGGGAATTGTCGGCGGGTGTGGTCTGTCGGGTCAAGTATGGCGAGTGGGTCAAAGGAATTGTCGGCGGAGTGTGGTCTGTCGGGACAAGTATGGCGAGTGGGTCAAGAGAATTGTTGCTGGAGAGTGGTCTGTTGGTGTGAAAACGGTGAGTGAATCAAAGAAACCACACATATCGTATGCCTCAAACGTTGCAAATCGCCACTCAGATCAAAATTGCCAAAACCCTCAAAATATGATACACTTACTTTAAGAAAATGCAACGAACAGAAAGGAACCAAAGACACAATGACAGGATACCAGATTTTATGGCTGTTTTTATGCTACTCCTTTACCGGATGGATATTGGAGACGGTGGTGGCAACACTGCGGCAGCGGCGGATCACAAACCGTGGTCTGATCAACGGACCATTTTGTATCATTTACGGAATCAGTGCGGTGCTGATTACATTTACCGTGCAGGACTTGACCGGTGTGGCGCTGTTTCTGTTTTCTGCGGTCTATGCTACAGTAGTAGAATGGATTGCCGGACACTTGATCGAAAAAATATACCACGAGCGCTGGTGGAATTACTCGGATGTGAAATGGAATCTCGGAGGTTACGTCTGTCTTCCGGCATCGGTTTTATGGGGCGCTCTCGGATTTTTTGCCGTGACGGCAGGAAACCGTCTGCTGCTTGAACTTTTCCGGGTTTGTCCTTTTGTAGTGATGCGTGTGATCCTTTGGGTGATTACCGGATTGCTTTTGGCGGATGTGCTTTTTTCACTGATCCCGATTTTTTATAAGGGGGAGGGTGTCGAGCTTGTCAAAGAGGCAGATGGAAAATTTACGGAAGTGAGTAAACGGCTGCGCCATTGGATTACCATGCGCATGACAAAACGTATCCACAAAGCCTATCCGAAGTCTGAAAAGGTGGAAAAGGCAGAAAAACGGACAGACGTATTTGCGTATGGCTGCGGATTTTATAAAGTGGTATTACTGTTTTTTATTGGTTCCTTTTTAGGAGACATTGTGGAGACAATCTTCTGCCGACTGAAAGCGGGCGTGTGGATGAGCCGGAGCAGCGTTGTCTGGGGGCCATTCAGCATTGTGTGGGGACTTGCGATCGCAGTCATCACGGCGATGCTTGTCCGCTACAAAGACCGGAGCGACGGATTTCTCTTTACGCTTGGCGTATTTCTCGGAGGGGCGTATGAGTATCTTTGTAGTGTATTTACAGAAATTGTATTTGGAAAAGTATTCTGGGATTACAGCAATATGCCATTCAATCTGGGTGGTCGTATTAACCTGCTGTACTGCCTGTTTTGGGGCATTACTTCCGTAGTCTGGTTCAAGATCATTTATGTACGGATTTCCGATGCCATTGAAAAGATCCCGATAAAGGTCGGAAAAACTGTGACGTGGATACTTATCGTATTTATGTGCGTCAATGTGGCGGTAACCTGTATGGCGCTTGTCCGCCATGACCAAAGGGCGCACGGCATCCCGGCGCAAAGCGGCTGGCAGAAGTCGATGGATGAGCATTTTGACGATGCGCGGATAGAGAAAATCTATCCCGATGCCCAGCAGGCAGATTGATAAAAAATAGTTACGAAAAAAAATAAAAGTCCTCTTGCATTTATCGAACATATGTGCTATACTAACACAAAACAAACGTTCGATTAAGCGAGGGGGCTTTTTTATGAATCTGTCAGCGGATATATTTGAAAAACTGGAGATTTTGGCAGATGCGGCGAAGTATGATGTCGCCTGTACTTCCAGTGGGTCAAGTCGGAAAGGAAAAAAGGGAATGATGGGAAATGCAGTCGCCGGAGGAATCTGCCACTGTTTTGCGGCGGACGGCAGATGTATTTCCCTGCTTAAGATATTACAGACGAATGAGTGCGTCTATGACTGTAAATACTGCCAGAACCGCTGCTCGAATGATGTTCCGCGGGCTTCGTTTACACCGGAAGAGATTGCGGAACTGACGATTTCGTTTTACCGCAGAAATTATATCGAAGGCTTGTTTTTAAGTTCCGGGATACGGAAAAATCCCGATTATACGATGGAGCAGATGTACCAGGTGGTATATCTGCTGCGGACAAAATATAAATTTAACGGCTATATTCATGTCAAGGCGATTCCGGGGGCAGATCCGCTGTTGATCGAAAAGACGGGATGGCTTGTGGATCGCATGAGTGCGAATCTGGAACTTCCTACGGCAGATGGGTTAAAGACGCTCGCACCACAGAAAACACGGAAAAAGATTTTGACACCGCTCCGCCAGATTCAGGTAGGACGGCAGGAAAATGCACTTCTGCTGAATGATGGCAGAACATCTTCAATGCCGCTTCTTCCGGACAAGATGCGGAAAGATTTTGCTTTGCAGGAGGTAAAAAAGGGAAGTTCGTTTGTGCCGGCGGGGCAGAGCACACAGATGATCGTGGGGGCGACCGGGGAAAGTGATTATGAGATTGTCCGTGTGGCAGAGGCTTTGTATAAAAATTTTGATCTGAAAAGGGTATTTTATTCTGCTTTTGTCAATACGACGGGAGATCCCCTGCTTCCGGCGACGAAGGAAGGCCCGCCGCTTTTGCGGGAACACCGTTTGTATCAGGCAGATTTTCTGCTCCGGTTTTACCAGTTTAAAGCCGATGAGATCATTAACGCAGACAATCCGTTTTTGAATGTTCAAGTGGATCCAAAATGCAATTGGGCATTAAACCACCTCGAATATTTTCCGGTGGAAGTGCAGACGGCAGATTATCATACGCTGCTCCGCATACCCGGAGTCGGCGTAAAGTCGGCGCGGCGGATTATGGCGGCGAGACGGCTTGGGAAACTGGATTATAGTTCCCTTAAAAAATTTGGTGTGGTTTTGAAACGCGCGATGTACTTTATTACATGCGGGGGTAAAACGATGGTTCCTCTGCGGATGAATGAACGCTTTATCCTGACAAATCTCCTTGGTCTGCGGGAGCGGCTTCCGGCAGCAGTTACCGGAGAAGACCGTTATGAGCAGTTATCGCTTTTGGACATTTATCCACAGGAAGAGCTGGAAGTGATTGGGCAGAGGAGGTGTGTTCGATGAATCAAAATCAATTGACAGAATTTGCAGGGCGGTATGTGTATCTTTGTGAAGACAGCACTGAGGGGATTTTTACTGCGGTTTATGATGCCTTTGCAGATGGACACCGTAAAGAAGATACCGTTCTGCGTCTGGCAGACAGTACGTATACGACCGAACTTTTTACGACGTATATAACGGTTGAGACGGATATGGAAAAAGCGGCGAAGGTTGCCCGCACGATGCAGAAAAAGGTGTCGTGGCAGGTTTACGATGCCTTACAGATGGCATCCCTTTCCTATATGCCGGAAAAAGCGGATGTCATCTATCGTGTTATCATTCTTGCGCTGCAAATGGGAAATCAGGTGCTTGACCATCTTACCGACGCGAATGTTGCACAACTGTTTAAAATGGAAAGAAATGCCAATAACGAGATTCTGCATGAACAGGGATTTTTACGGTTTGAAGAACTGGCAAGCGGTGTTTTGTTTGCGAGGATCAATCCGAAAAATGCGATCCTTCCCTATCTTGCGTATCATTTCTCAGATCGCTTTCCGGAGGAAAACTGGGTCATTGCAGATACGACACATGGCAGTATGATGATCCATGAAAGAGGAAAAGGGTGTTCCTATATCCATGCGAAAGACGAGGACTTTGACCGGCTTTTACTGTCGTATTCGGAGGAAGAGGAAGTTTTCCAAAAACTGTGGAAACGATATATTGATTCTATTGGGATCAAAGCCCGTGAAAATATCAGTCTGCAGAACCAGATGCTGCCACTGCGCTTTCGGAAGTATATGAAAGAGTTTTAAGCTCTTTCAGTTCCCGAATCGTAAAGATCCCACAGACGATCCCCGTAGCGGCGTCGGCAATCGGACCGGCGTACATGATGCCATCAATTCCCATAAAAAGTGGGAAAACGATAATGAGTGGAAGCAGAAACAGGATCTGTCTTGTCAAAGACATAAACACACCGAGGGAAGATTTTCCGATCGAGTTGAAAAAGTTTGATGTGACCGGTTGAATCCCGTTGATCAGCGTTAAAAACATATAGATACGGAAGTAACGCTCTGAAAACTGGAAGTACAATTCGCTTCCTTTTCCGAAGACACCGATGATCTGCCTTGGAAATAATTGGAAACATGCAAATGCAATTAAGGATAATGCCGTTGCAGTGCCAAGAGCGAGCAGGTAGGTTTTCCGCACACGGGTGTACTTTGCGGCTCCGTAATTAAAACCAATGATTGGCTGGATTCCCTGAGAGATGCCGATGACAAAGGACATAAAGATCATGTTTACTTTTGTGATGATACCGGCGCAGGCAAGTGGGATGTCACCGCCATATACCGAAAGTGCGCCATAATGAGCCAGCGTATTATTCATTACAATCTGTACGACGGTCATGGCGATCTGGTTAAAGCAGGCACAGGCACCCAGTTTCATTATGTTTGCAACGTGGGATGCCGTGATCCGGAAACTGCTCCGCTCCAAATAAATGGTTTTAAAATGAAACATATAACGAAGGCTGATGCAGAAAGAGACGATCTGACCGAGGATCGTAGCCAGTGCAGCACCGGTCATTCCCATATGAAGGGAAAAGATAAAAATCGGGTCAAGAATTGTATTTACGATGGCACCTACCAGCATCGAGATCATCGAATAGCGCGGACTTCCGTCGGCAAGAATCAGTTTACTCATACCGGTGTTCATGATCAGGAAAGGAAATCCGATCGCAGTAATTCGTGTATATTGTTTTGCATAAGGAAGAACCTCTTTGGTTGCTCCGAAAAACGTAAGCATCGGTGTGAGAAAGAGAGTCGTGATGGCAAATAAAGCAATTCCCGATATTGCCATAAGAAGGATGCCACAGCCGGCATAACTTGCAGATTCCTTTTCTTTTCCTGCTCCAAGTTTCAGCGAAACGTTGGTGGCACTTCCGATGCCAAGCAGAAGTGAAATGGCGGTACAGGTCGTGGAGAGTGGGAAAGCGATGTTGGTCGCGGCATTTCCCAGCATACCGACACCCTGTCCGATAAAAATCTGATCGACGATATTATAAAGGGCCGTTACCAGCATGGAGATCACGCAGGGAATGGCGAATTCGACCAGCAGACGGGATTCTTTTTTGATTCCTAGTGGATTTTGTGTTTCTGCAGATGTATTTTTTATATTCATAATTGTGGATAACCTCACTTTGTATAACCCGATAATTGGTATCTTACTACAATTATGTCCGTTTTTCAAGCAATTCATTATGACTTTATACAGTATTTATTGACAAAAGCAGACATTTTTCCTATAATTAGAGACATATACACAAGGAGGGGATAGAGATGCGTTGTCCAAATTGTAAAACAGAATTGAAGCAGGATGATGTGTACTGTTATCAATGTGGCACGAAAATTAACTGGTTTTGGCGTTTTAAGACACATTTAATCGCGGTGGCGGTTGTTATGATCGTGCTTACCGGTGGAACGATTACCGGAGTTACACTCTATAAAAATGGTGTGCTTGATGCAAAAAAAGATGCGGTCGCAGAGTCGCCGGTGCAGACACAGGCACCATCGAAAAAAGAAAACAAAACAGAGAAAAGTGCCATACAAACCGCAAAGCCTACCGCGACACCGGGGAAGATGACAAAGGATACAGCGGCTTCCGGCTTTGTTTCCGTGGATAAGACAAAAGAAATAAAACCAAAACTGAAGGATCTGACGGAGCAGACAGCACCATTTTTGTCACTGTGCGTCCGCTGGAAAGATTTGGGAGGCGGTAAGTTTACCTGGGATAATCAGGTAGCAACCCAGGCAGTATTGTATGATATGCTTTATGGCGATCCGGCGTCGGGTACCGGCGAGATGCACGTAAGAGGTTATGATAACTCTTATGCAGGAATTGCCAGACGTGTGAAAAAAGAGATGAAAGCACGTTACGGAGATGCTTATGCGTTTGATCTAAGTTACGGAGATACTTTCCCATATTATCTGTTCCGCAAGCAGAATAAAAAGATTGAGTACGCCGGCGAAGAACTCCGCTCGGAAAAATGTGATGCCAATGTTACGAAGGTGACGCAGGTGGCAGTAGATATGTACGAAGCCGAGATTAAGGCGGGTATCGTGAAAACGTATAATTCATCAAATGGAACATGGAAAAAGTTCAAACTTACTATAGTAAAAGATAAAAAAAGCAAATATGGTTACCATATTACCAATGTACAATAGAAAAGAGGAAATAGCAATGACAGTAAAAGAATATTATGAGGCAATTGGTGGAAGTTATGATGACGTAATGTCCAGACTGCCGATGGAATCCAAGGTAGAGCGTTTCCTTCAGAAATTCAAAGAAGATAAATCGTTTGACCAGCTTACCGAGGCGGTGCAGCAGATGGACTGTGACGCAATATTTAAAGCAGTGCATACCTTAAAAGGCGTGGCACTTAATCTGGGACTTGCGAGAGTATCCGAGACAAGCAAGAATCTGACAGAGCTGGTGCGTGGAAAAGAAGAAAATGGCGATGCAGTGCCGGCAGAACTTCAGGAAGAAGTGAAGAAAGCATATGAGACACTTGCGGAAGATTACCGTGTGACAGTTGAAAAACTGGCGGAACTTTGATCGTCAAACCGCGGAAATACAGACATTTTGAAAAAATATAATAGAAAAATTAAAAAAAGTCTTGCATTTGCAGGATTTTTTTTATATAATAAGTTAGTAATAACTAACATAAGTTATGCACATAATACAAAAAGTAGTTGCACATAATCAAGAGATATGGAGGGCTTGATCATGGAAAATGAAAAACGTGAATTTATTATAAAAAAACTGAAAGAAAAGGGCTTTCGCATTACCAGACAGCGAAGAATGCTTTTGGATGTCATTCTTGCCAATGAATGTTCCAGCTGTAAAGAAATATTTTTTGAAGCATCACGCCGTGATAATGGAATCGGAACAGCAACGGTATACCGTATGGTAAATCTGCTGGAGGAAATTGGTGCGATTGACCGCAAAAATATGTATAAAATTTCTTATCCAAACGACTGCTCGCTGGAAGAAGCGTGTATCGTAGAGATGAGTGATGATTCGACGTGCCGTCTGTCTGCGAAAAAGTGGAATGAGGTGCTGCGTGCCGGACTTGAAGCATGCGGATATCTTCAGGAACGCGAAGTCACAGGAATCATCTTACATCCTTGCAGCTGTGAGCAGGAGGAATTAGGGCATGCCGTATGAGCAGATGAAAGAATATCACAGCAGAGGAATTAAAGAATCCGTCAATATACTGATGGCGATGCATTGTGGACCGATGCTGAGGGGACTTCGAAATGAAGTGATCTTATCTGTGGAAAACCGGTTGATGAAAGAGATGATATCGCAGTTACAGGATACACCATATGGATATCTGATCCTAAACCGGGGAAAGAAAAAATGCCTTGTCATGCTGTATCATATCGAAAGATTTTGCCGGTATATTTCGCAAAAAGAAATTATAGAGGCATTGGATAGATTTGGCTACGGACTGTCGGAAGAAAAAAGTCCGGAAGAAAATATGATACGAGCTTTATTTGGAATTGCACAGGCGATGTCAGAATATTACGCGGGCAGAAAAGAGTTTCCGCATGAACTGGGATATATCCTCGAATATCCACTACACGATGTAGAAATGTTCATTAAAAATCAGGGCCAGAATTCTCTGATGACCGGATACTGGAAAGTATATGACAATCTGGAAAAGGCAAAGGAAACCTTTAAGAAGTATGATCAGGTGAGAGAACAGGCGATTGCAGATGTTATGGCAGGCAAAATGTTTTACGAGCTTGCTATATAATCAATAAATGAAATGTGCGATGCACAGGAAAATGGAGGTAAAAAGATGAGCAAAGTTAGTATTGTTTACTGGAGTGGAACTGGAAATACACAGAAAATGGCAGAGGCTGTTGCGGAAGGCGTAAAAGAAGCCGGAGCAGAAGTCGATTTGAAATTTGTATCGGCTGCATCCGTAGATGAACTCGCTGCTGAGCCGGCATTTGCCCTTGGCTGCCCTTCCATGGGAGCAGAGGAACTTGAAGATGCTGAAATGGAGCCATTTATGGCTGACCTGGAAAGCAAGATTTCCGGTAAAAAGATTGCCTTATTCGGCTCTTACGGATGGGGCGGCGGTGAATGGATGCGTGACTGGGAAGCGCGTGTTCAGAGTGCCGGCGCAACTGTTGTAAACGGAGAAGGCATCATAGTAAACGGAGAGCCTGACGATGATACCATCGAGGAATTAAAGGCTCTTGGCAAGGCATTGGTATAAATCTCCTTTCATTATATAATTGTTCAGGTTCAGCGTCACATTGATCCTGAATAGTTACCATTTTGATAGAATCCAAAGCAAAAAATTCGATCATGAGCATAGCAGCTTCTGACAACTATCACTGCGGCACTTCGAAAGAGGCTGCGTCAGAAGACTCATGATCGGATTTTTTGACACTTTTTTTCTGTTTTCGATATTTTCCCCAAAGCATTGGTGCATTATAATAAAAATAGTTAAATGCGAAAGGAAGGGAAAATAATGAATCGACAGAGTAAAGGAATATCATTAAAAAAGATTCAGGTGACAGATCGCTTTTTGAAACGTGAGATGGAGCTTGCGAGAACGGAAGTCATCCCCTATCAATGGGACGCTCTCAATGATAACGTCGAGGGGGCAGAACCGAGTTTCTGTATGCGTAATTTTAAACTGGCGGCAAAACTGGGGGAAAAACGAAGAGCACAGGGGCAGCAAAGCCTCCCGGTGTGGACAACCGAGGAATTTAATCTGGTGCCGGAAAAAGGACAACTGATGGAAGACCGGTTTTATGGATTTGTATTTCAGGATACCGATTTTTCCAAATGGATCGAGGCGGTCGGTTATTCTCTGGCGGCACATCCGGATCCGGAACTTGAAAAACTGGCAGATCAGGCGATTGACATTGTGTGTGCGGCGCAGTATGAGGATGGGTATCTTGATACCTTTTATATTATCAATGATCCGTCCAAACGGCTTACCAACCTGCGTGACCACCACGAATTGTACTGCTTTGGACATCTGACCGAAGGGGCAGTCGCTTATTATGAAGGGACGGGAAAAGACAAATTATTAAAAGCAGCGATGCGTTTTGCAGATTACGTTGAAGCACATTTTGGAGAAGAACCGGGAAAATGCAAAGGCTATCCGGGACATGAGATTGCAGAGATGGCATTGGGGAGACTGTATGAACTCACGGGAGAAGACCGCTATCTGAAACTTGCGGCATTTTTTGTAAATGAGCGTGGGAAAAAGCCGTATTATTTTGATAAAGAACATGGAATTGTGAGGGATCCCGCAGAGGACAATGACGATTATTATCATCAGGCACACCTTCCGGTACGCGAACAGAAAGAAACTGTGGGACACGCCGTGCGCGCCGTTTACCTCTACACGGGAATGGCAATAATTTCCAAATACACAGGAGATGAGACACTGCAAAATGCCTGTGAACGACTTTGGGACAACATGACAAATGAAAAAATGTATATTACCGGAGGAATCGGCGGAACACCGGAGGGAGAGGCGTTTTCTTATCCATTTCATCTGCCGAACGACCGCATGTACAACGAAAGCTGTGCGGCGATCGGACTGGCGTTTTTTGCAAGAAGAATGCTGGAAATGTCACCGAAAAACAAATACGCCGATGAAATGGAACGCGCGATATACAATACCGTTCTTGGCGGTATGGCATTGGACGGAAAAAGTTTCTTTTATGTCAATCCGATGGAGGCTTATCCCGAAGGGATCCGTCACGATGCGCAGTTAAAGCATGTGGTGCTTCCGCGGCAAAAGTGGTTTGGGTGCGCCTGCTGTCCACCAAACATCAATCGTATCCTGAACTCGGTGGCACAGTATGCGTACAGTGAAAATGAAGATACTCTGTTTATGCATTTGTATTGTGGTGCAGACATTGATACCGAATTTTCTGGCAAAAGAGTGAAAATTCAGGTGACATCCGCATATCCTTGGGAGGAAAAGGTTCAGATTGCATTTGAAATGAAAGAGGCGGTGCCTTTTACCTATGCGATCCGCCTGCCAGGCTGGTGTCCGGAAGCAGAAGTGCTGGTAAATGGGGAGAAAGCCTGTGGAGAAGAAAAAGACGGTTACCTGTATATTTCCAGAAACTGGGAAAATAGTGACCGCATAGACTGTGTATTTCCAATGAAAGCATTGTATTATCAGGCGGATACCAGAGTGCGCGACGATATCGGAAAAGTGGCATTAATGCGCGGGCCGGTCGTATACTGCGTGGAAGAGGTGGATAACGGAAAAGAATTGTCTCTTCTTCAGGCAGATACCTCGTTTGAACCTCAGATCGTGGACGAAAAATGGAATCTTGCCGGGGCGGAAGATGTCGTCCGGCTGCGGGGCAGAGGACGTCGGATCGTGCCGCGGGAAGGAAAACTTTATCAGCCGTTTTGTGGATATCAATACGAAGAAACAGAGATTACATTTATTCCATATTATACCTGGTGCAACCGCG
>FR894045.1:10681-13680 GCA_000434115.1 Roseburia sp. CAG:309
GACCGGATTCGTAACGGTAATCTTTGGGAGTCTGACCGGTAATACGCTTAAATGTCCGGGAAAAATTGTGGCTGTCAGAAAACCCGAGCTGGTAGGCGATTTCGGCAATACTCATCGGAGAGCCGGAAAGAAGCTCTTTGGCAGCCTCCATCTGTTGTTTGTCAATATATGTTTTCAAATGCATTCCTGTTACTTTGGAAAAAACACTGGAGAGGTGCCGTGGGGAATATTGCAGATACGAAGCAATTTCCCGGACTTTTACACCGTGGCTCCGATTCCAGTGCACATAAGTTTTAATCTTTTCACAGAGATCAATATTGTGCAGCGAAAATCCCTCCGCACTCTGTTTGTTTTGAAGAACGCGCCGGTTTAAATACAATTGATTATGAAGTTCAAGCAGCAGAGCACTAAGCAGGAAGGACGACTGTGACAGATCGGCGCAGGTCTGTTCATTGTGATATATTTGCGAAAGCAGAACCTGAATTTTGGAAATATCAGGAATGCGTGCCTGGGTGGGAAGAGCAAAGTAAGAGGTTTGCCCGGATTCTGTATCCGGAAGACGAAAATGAAGCCAGTGAAAGGCACAGCGCGAAGGCTTCCATCCATATTGATGACGGCAGGGTGACATCAGGATGTATTCGCCTTTTGAAACGGTATATTTGCCAAATTCGTCAGCAATGTAAAGAATACCATCGTCCACGATCATCAATTCATATTCATGTAATGCCCGGCTGTAGTGAATCCATTCCGGTGACTGCGTAGCTTCTTTGCCGAGCCATAAAAAATCCAGTGCTGTCTGCTTGGGAATCTGAAACATGAAAATCTCCTTTTTATTGTTAATACTATAATTATAAAGTAAAATTTATTTGTGTCAAGTTTCGGCGTTTTTTGTTGAAAACAATCCATTAATATGCTATAATCTCTCTATAAATAAAATATGAATGGAGAATAAAATGAGCTGGACCGTATGGGTGATAACGGCAATTATTGTTTTTATATGTATTGCTGTTGTTACTATTTTTTATAATTTGACAAAATTACAGGAAGAGACGCGGGAAAAATATCTCAAAGTGGATAGTTACCAGATGGAAAAATGGAACATGGCGAAGCGGCTTACCGAATATGTCGAAAATTATCATCAGGAAGGAAAGACATTCGAAGACGCACACGCTGTTCTGGACAAAGATCTTATGGCGATGGGGAAGGAGGAAAAACTTGCTGCGTACCGTCAAATGGAGGAAATTCTTGGAAAACTGCTTGTGGAAGTAAAAGAGCACGGAAATCTTCAATGTGAAGAAAAGATTCGAATGATCTGCATGAAGTTAAAGGATGAGGCATTTATGTACCATGCGGCAGAGGCGGAATATGACCGCTGTGTAAGTAAATATAATGATCAGATTGAAAAAGCGCCGGGAAAATATGTGGCTGGGATATTTGGATTAAAAAAACAACCAAGATCATGAGGAAAGGGTGTTTGGATGAAAAAACATCGTGTAAGATACGGCTATGCAATAAGTGTGATTGTAATTGTTCTTATGACAATTTTCTTCTGCGTGCGTTCGTATCATCTAGGGGAATACGAGGGAGCGTTTAGTCAGTCGGAAGTAACCGAACTCAATGACGTTTGGGCGAAAACACCGGATGTTAGTGAAACAGAAGATAATGATTCGTATCTGGTGTATTCGTATACGACAAAAAATCAGGAGCCACGTCATCAGGTGCTTGCGATTGAAAGTTACTGGTCGATGATGGAAGTATTTGTTGGCGAAAATAAAGTGTTTGAGTGCAAAGATGACAACCGCGACAGAGGAATTACCGTGCGGTGGATCGAATTGCCGGACGACATTTCCGGGAAAACGATCCGCATCCGTACATTAAATGATGAAAAAGCATTGAACCTGAAGTTGATCGGAACGTGCTGTCTGGGACAGAAAGATGCGATATTGATGCGTATGTTCCTAAAAAATATATATGTGGTAATCTTTGCAATCATCACTTTTATAGCATCGGTAACACTGCTTTTTACGACCATGCTTTTCCGGAAAAAAATACCGGACAAATTAGTATCTGCCTTTACCAATCTTGGATTGTTTATTCTGACAGCAGGAGTGTGGATCGTCGTAGATTCAAGGTTGTTGCAGTTCTTTACCGGCCATGCACCTGTCATTGCAATGGTGTCCTACCTTGCCATGTATCTGATGCCGGTTTTTTGCCTGATGTTTATCAAAGAGATGCTCAGCAAATATTATCCGGTGCTGGGATATCTGGCATTTGGTTTTGAAGGTCTGCTGATATTGTCCGTATTAATTTATAAGATTACGGGGATTCCGATGTACCGCTTAGTGTATATGGAACATGCTCTGCTTCTGGTTTCCATTGTATTTTCATTAATGTATTTGATTCAGGAACTGCAATTGTATCAGAAAGCATTGATGCGGACGCTGGTAAAAGGGATTGGACTTCTTTTTATATTTGCCTTTATCGCAATTGTCGAATTTCATATTGACCATGACTCTTCCTATGCGGTCTGGTTTAGTCTGGGAATCCTGATTTTTATCGCCGTTACGTGGCGGGTTGGAATTGCCAGTTTATTCCATCGATTTGAAATGGATCGCAGAGTGGCGGAATATAAGAAGACAGACCAGTTTGATCCGCTCTCAGGAATGGAAAATGAAGAAGCATTTCAACGGTTCCGAAACACCGGGGATGCCTCTGATGAATTGACATATGTCTGGTTTGTGATTGAAAATGATATGGATTATACGGAAAAAGAAAAATGGAAATTTGAGCAGCTTATCCTTGACACCGCAGACTGTATCCGAACGATATTTGAATCGCGCGGAAAATGTTATCGTCTCAATGACAGGGAATTTATGGTTGTTCTCAAATATATAAAATCTGTTCAGGTACAGGAGTGCCTGACAAATGTAGAAGCCGTCATACAAAACAAAAACCGTCATCGAAGAGAACCGATCAGAATTCGTTATGCGTTTGCACAG
>FR894045.1:13724-15697 GCA_000434115.1 Roseburia sp. CAG:309
GATCGAATTGTATGATCTGGTAGAAGAAAGAGTACATATATAAGAGGCAGGAGTTTCCTGCCCGGACAAGTAAAAAGAGATTCCGTTTTCGGAATCTCTTTTTAAGTAACTATTCGGCCAAAGTGAAAAAACAATGTCTCTTGCGTGCAAGAACGGCGAGCCATTGTTTTCTACACTTTGTCCTGAATAGTTTTTTTGATATTATTATAAAGTTTAAAGGTTTCGCAAATAGCGATTTGAACAAGTGACATCATAGTATAAGTAAAGAGAAAAGTCAATAGCAGAAGGATAAGAACTAATAACTATAAATTATTAAATGAAAAACATTATTAAACGAAGTTAAAGAAGAGTTTTGATTTATTTAATAAAGTGCCTATGGACGAAATGAAAAAATCGTGTTATACTAAGTCAGTGAACAAAAACGAAGGATGTAGCGATTCGTGGATTTCCGTACATTAGATTCTGAATTGTTACCCAAAATAGAAGAGGGCGTCAGATATGAAAAACGATCAGTTAGATGCAATTGATAAAAAAATATTGACAATTTTACAAAAAGATGCTAGAACACCTGTAAAGGACATTGCGCAGGAAGTCTTCCTGACAGCGCCTGCCGTGTCTGCGAGGATCAATCATCTCGTGAAACAGAATTATATTACCGGATTTCATGCAAGCCTGAATCCGGAACTGCTGGGATATCACATTAAAGCATTCATTAATCTTGAAGTTGCGCCGAAAGATAAGAAGGAGTTCTATCCTTATATTGAGAACTGGCCGAATGTGATCGAGTGCAATTGTGTGACGGGCGATTATTCGATGCTTTTGGAAGTTCAGTTTAAGAGTACGGACGAGCTGGATCAGTTTATCGGAGAATTGCAGGTATATGGAAGAACCAAGACGCTTATCGTGTTTTCTACATCGGTAGAACACCGGGAAGTGGCAGTACAGTAACATTGAGTTGAAGAGAAAGAAGGATACAGTATTATGAATATTTCGATGTTGAAAGGGAAAATTCATCGTGCAACAGTAGTACAGGCAGAACTAAATTATGTAGGAAGTATTACGGTAGATCCTGTTTTGATGGAAGCTGCCGGGATTTTGGAATATGAAAAAGTCCAGATTGTGGACGTAGAAAATGGAAGCCGTTTTGAGACATATACGATTGCCGGCGAGGAAAATTCCGGCATGATCTGTCTGAATGGGGCAGCCGCGCGTATGGTACAGGTCGGCGATCATATCATTTTGATGGCATACGCCGATATGACACCGGAAGAAGCGAAGACGCACAAACCGAAAGTGGTTTTTGTGGATGACGACAATAAGATCAAGCAGATCTCGACGTATGAAAAACATGGACAATTGATGTAGACAGGAGGCCGTTATGTTAAAAGGGAAAACGGTGGTTCTCGGCGTGACGGGAAGCATTGCTGCCTATAAAATGGCAAATCTTACCAGCATGCTGACAAAACTGCACTGTGATGTGCATGTAATTATGACAAAAAATGCAACCAATATTATCAATCCGATCACATTTGAAACGCTGACGGCGCACAAATGTCTGGTGGATACGTTTGACCGCAATTTTAATTATAATATTGAGCATGTGGCACTCGGTGAAAAAGCCGATGTGGTACTTGTGGCACCGGCATCTGCCAATGTCATCGGGAAAATGGCAGCAGGAATTGCCGATGATATGCTTACGACGACGCTTCTTGCCTGCAAATGCAGGAAAATCGTCGCACCGGCGATGAATACGAATATGTATGAAAATCCAATCGTACAGGCAAATTTGAAGAAATTAAAGGAATTTGGCATGGAAGTGATTGAACCGGCATCCGGTATGCTTGCGTGCCGTGTGGAAGGAAAAGGAAAACTTCCGTCCGAAGATGTCCTTTTGGAATATATTTTGCGCGAAATTCAGTTTGAAAAAGATATGACAGGAAAGAAAGTGCTTGTGACGGCGGGAGCGACGCAGG
>FR894045.1:15735-27138 GCA_000434115.1 Roseburia sp. CAG:309
ACGTTATATCACCAATCATTCCACCGGGAAGATGGGATATGCACTGGCAAAAATTGCCATGCGGAGAGGCGCAGACGTGACGCTTGTGACAGCTCCGACGAGTCTGCCGGCACCGTTGTTTGTCGATGTCGTGCCTGTGGTAAGCGCGCAGGATATGTTTGAAGCCGTAAAAGAACGTGCACCGCAGATGGATATCATCATCAAAGCGGCCGCTGTTGCAGATTATACACCGGTTTCCGTAAGCGATGAGAAAATCAAGAAAAATGATGGTGACTTGTCCCTGCCAATGAAACGAACGACAGACATTCTTGCCTATCTTGGTGAACACCGCAAACCGGAACAGTTTATCTGCGGATTTTCGATGGAAACGGAAAATCTGTTGGAGAATTCGAAAAAGAAGCTGCATAAGAAAAAAGCGGATCTGATCGTTGCCAATAATCTGCGGGATGAGGGCGCGGGATTTGGAACCGATACCAATGTAGTCACACTCGTGATGGAAGAAGGAATCGTAGAGCTTCCGTGTATGTCCAAAGAACAAGTGGCTGAGGCGGTATTGGATGCAATCCAGAATGCATAAGAATAAATATTGATAAAAGGGAAAACGGGCGGCCTTGCGGCTGCCCGTTTTCGTGAGAAAAGTAATATAAAGTTATTATGCTTTACAAAGCTTAATCTGGACGTCGTGTGTTAATACATCGGTGTAACTGTAAGATACGGTCTGAAACGTATCTTCAAATCCATTTTTTACGGAAATTAGAAATATGCTGGGATACGTGTCCGTAATGATTCCCTCTGTGACATCTACGCGGTGTCTTCCAAGGTTGCATCGAATCACCACTTTGCTACCGATGTGTTTGCTTACGGCTCTTCTTACAGAACCAACATCTGCCTTAATCATAGTTAACCGGCCTTTCCCCTGCTTACACAGGAATGTTTTAATCAATAAATATCCCAAGTGTATAACCACGATATATAAAAATACATATTCATTGTACTACATAATATTGTGTTTGTCAAGTCTCCTAACACTATTATATGCCAAAAATTAGAAATTATGCATAAAAAAGGTTTTCTTTTAACGACTGCAAGTGGCATATTTTCGGGATGGTGTGAATAGTTATAAAAAAGAGGTAACTATTAGGTCCAATGTGCAGAAAAACAATGTCTTTTACGTGCAAGCACGACAATTCATTGTTTTTTGCACATCGGACCTGAATAGTTACCAAGAGAAAAACTTTGGACAGTGGAGGGGCTATGGAACTTATAAAACAAAAGGTTCATATGAACCATTGCAACAGTAGAAAAGAAGTTACGACGACAATAGATACCGATTATAATGTGCCGGATATCAAGCCGGATGCACGGAGCATTATGCAGGAAAAAGGAAACGTAGTTATTGAGGAAATGCATCTGCGGGATGGTGAATTGGAAATCCGCGGAGCCTTGCATTTTACCGTATTGTATGCAGGAGAGGATGACGTTCCGGTATGCGATCTTGCTGGCAATACGCCGTTTTACGAAACCGTGAAAATGGATTGTGAGGGAGTGCGGGAGGAAGAAATTTCCATTCAGGCAAGTATCGAAGATTTTCGTTCCGATCTGATCAATTCGCGAAAACTGGGCATTCGTGCCGTAATTGTTTTTTCTGTGGCTGCGGAGACGATTTATGACGGAGAAGGCGCGGTGGATGTTGTGGCAGAGGATGATGTATATACAAAGAAAAAGACAATGGATATCACGAAATTTCTTCTGGCAAAAAAGGATACGCTGCGTGTGCGCGACGAGTGCCGCCTGCCGGGAACCAAAGACACGATCGGGCGCATTTTATATGAAGATGTGTCACTCAATGAAATTGAGACAAGATGCGAAGAGGACAAAATGATCGTTATGGGCGAAGTGGGAATTTTTGTGCTGTATCTGAATGCGGAAGAGCCGGCAGGACTTGGATATCACGAATGCCAGGTGCCGGTTCAGGGAGAAATCCCGTGCGGAGGATGTGACGAAACCAGTGTACTTCAGGTGAAATCGCGTATTCACAGTTATGAAATGGAAGTAAAACCGGATGAAGATGGCGAAGACCGGATTCTTGATGTAGAGGTGGTCATTGCGTTTAACATTTCGGCATATGGACAGGAGCAGATGGAACTTCTGACTGATTTTTATTCTACTTCAAAGCAGTGTACACCGGTATACGAAATGTCGTATTTTGAAAATCTGTTAATGAAAAATAAAAACAAGTCGCGGGTAGATGGAAAAATTTTACTGGACGAGAGCCGACAGCCGCTTCAGATATGGAAAGTGAGCGGAGAGGCGCGGGTAGATGAAAAGCGTGTGGGAAAAGACAGTGTGGTGGTAGAAGGGATTTTAGATATCAATATATTGTATCAGTCTTCGGATGCGCAGGCACCTCTGGCAGCGGCAAAGGGAATGCTGCCATTTGAGCAGGAAGTGCAGATTCCGGGGGCGGACAAAGACAGCGACATTCGTCTGGATGTGAGTGTAGAGCAGATCAGCGGAACTCTTCTCGGAGAAAATGAAGCAGATATTAAGGCGGTGCTCGTTTTGGATGTCCTTGCTTTTGAAAATCATGAAGAGCCAATCATCTCGGGTGTGGAAGAACAGGAGATGGATATGACAGCACGTGCCAAAGAACCGGGGATGGTCGGTTATGTCGTAAAGCCGGGCGAGCAGTTGTGGGATATTGCCAAACAATTCTATACAACCAGCGATGCTATCGTGGAAACCAACCAGTTAGAAGAAGAGAACCTTGCGCCGGGTCAGATTCTCCTTATTATGAAGGAGATGGGGCAGGCAGGATAAAAATTAACGGGAAAACTAGCAAGGAGCTGACAGGAAAACGGGGTTACCGCTATTCTGCCAGCTCCTTTACTGAGAGTTGAAGTATGAAAATAATACAAAAATTAATTGTTGTCCGTTATATATTTCTTGATTGCCTGAAAGGTTTCTTTGCTGATGTCATGCTCCATACGGCAGGCATCTTCTGCGGCAGTTTTTTCGTCTACCCCTAATTGAATAAGCCAGGAAGTTAAAAGTTCATGGCGTTCGTAAATCATCTCAGCTACTTCCCGTCCCTTATCTGTCAGATAAATAAAACCCGGCTTTGTAACTGTGATATAGTCATCCTCCCTCAGATGTTTCATCGCAACGCTGACACTGGATTTTTTAAAGCCCATGTTTTCCGCAATATCAACAGAACGGACGACCGGCAGCTTTTTGCTTAACATAAGAATCATCTCAAGATAATTTTCTGAAGATTCATTTAAGGTCATCTCGATTCCTCCCCGAAAGTATTTGAATATAAGTATAGCACAATAAAAAATATAATTCAATAGGTAGAATTTAGAGAAATTTTATCAATAAAGCAATTTAAGGTATTGACATCTAATGCCGGTTAGTGTATACTAACGAACGTAAGATTAAGAAAACGCTATGTAATGATAACTAATTCAAGGGAAACCTTGTGAGCAAAGATTGGAGAGTTTCGTATGAATTTAAGTGAAGCAGAAGTTGGAAAAGAATGTATTATTAGTGATATCGTAACGGATGACGAGGAAATGAAATCCTTTTTGTTTTCTCTCGGATGTTATAGTGGAGAACCGATTACGGTTGTTTCCAGAAAGAAAAAAAACTGCGTCGTATCGATTAAAGACGGACGTTACAACATTGATATTGAATTAGCAAAAGCTATTTTGATATGATACCGGGGAAGAGAAACCATTTTTCAGGTATCAATAAATAAAAACAAGGAGGCTTCTTTATGAGAATCGCGTTAACCGGTAATCCCAATAGTGGTAAAACTACTATGTACAACGCATTGACGGGAAGAAACGAAAAGATTGGTAACTGGGCCGGCGTTACCGTGGACCGAAAAGAAAGTCCAATTAAAAAAGATCATTATGATAGCGCGAAGGAACTGATCGCAGTTGACCTTCCGGGTGCATATTCCATGTCCCCATTTACATCAGAGGAAAGTATTACAAGTGGTTATGTAAAAAATGAACACCCTGATGCAATCATCAATATTGTGGATGCTACAAACTTAAGTCGTAGTTTGTTCTTCACAACACAGCTTTTGGAACTGGGTATTCCGGTAATCGTTGCTTTGAATAAGAACGATATCAATGAGAAAAAAGGAACACAGATCAACGAAACATTGTTGTCCGAAAAATTAGGATGTCCTGTTATTAAGACAACATCTACAACAGACACAGGTTTGAAAGATGTCGTAACTGCTGCCGCAGATCTGGAAGGAAAAGGACAGGTTCCTCCGTATGTGCAGGGAAATATCAATCTGCATGACAAAAACGAAGTAGAAGCAGCAGACCGTAAACGTTTTGATTTTGTAAATGCTATTGTAAAAGAAGTAGAAGTACGTAAAGTACAGACAAAGGAAAAGACAAAGGGAGATGCAATCGATAAGGTGCTCACGAATCCGGTTTCCGGTTTGATCATCTTTGCAGCGATCATGTATCTTGTATTCTTTATTTCACAGTCAACACTTGGTACATATCTGGCAGATATCCTGACCGGATGGATTGAGACATTCCAGGAATGGGTAGGCGGATTGCTTGAAAATGCAAATCCTTTCCTGTATGCACTGCTTGTTGATGGTATTATCGGTGGTGTAGGTGCCGTAGTTGGTTTCCTTCCATTGGTAATGGTTATGTATTTCCTCATCGCCCTTTTGGAAGATTGTGGATACATGGCTCGTGCAACTGTCGTATTGGATCCGATCTTCAAACGTGTAGGTCTTTCCGGTAAATCCGTAATTCCTATGATCATCGGAACAGGATGTGGTATCCCGGCTATCATGGCTTGTCGTACCATCCGTAACGAAAGAGAACGTAGAACAACCGCAATGCTGGCAACCTTTATGCCATGTGGAGCAAAACTTCCTGTAATCGCATTGTTTACAGGTGCATTCTTCCCAGAGTCAAAATGGGTTGGACCGGTAATGTATTTTGTAGGAATCCTTTTGATCCTTCTTGGAGCACTTTTGGTAAAAGCAGTTACCGGTATGAAGTACAGAAAATCTTTCTTCATCATCGAGCTGCCTGAATACAAAGTTCCAAGTTTGAAAATTGGTGTTTTGTCCATGTTAAACCGTGGTAAAGCATATATCAAAAAAGCAGGAACGGTTATTCTTGTTTGTAACACAGTAGTTCAGATCATGCAGTCCTTCAACTGGCATTTCGAAGCCATTGAGGAAGGCGCAGAGAATACTTCCATTCTTGCAAGTATCGCAGGACCATTTGCCGTACTTCTTGTACCTGTTGTAGGTATCGCCGCTTGGCAGCTTGCCGCAGCAGCAATCACAGGATTTATCGCAAAAGAGAACGTAGTTGGTACAATCGCTACGGTATATGCAATTACAAACTTCATCGATCCGGATGAACTTGAACTCATCGGAAGTGGTAACGCCGTTGCTACCGCAATGGGAATCACAAAAGTAGCAGCACTTGCTTACTTGATGTTCAACCTTTATACTCCACCATGTTTCGCAGCTTTGGGTGCTATGAACTCCGAGATGCAGAGTGGAAAATGGTTGTTTGCCGGTATCTGTCTCCAGTTGGCAACCGGTTTCACCGTAGGATTTTTAGTATACCAGATTGGTACATTGATCACGACAGGAAGCCTTGGTGCCGGATTTGTCGGCGGTTTGATCGCAGTACTTGTATTTGCTGCCGTAATCGTTACATTGATCATGAGAGCAAATCGAGCTATCGATACCGAGTACCAGTTAGACTAATAATGTAGAAAAGAGATGATGAATTATGACAGGTATTATAGCAAATGTAGTTGTTATCTTACTTCTGGTAATCATCGTAGGCTCTTCCCTTCTTTACATTCGTAAAGAGAAGAAGAGGGGCGTTCATTGTATCGGATGTCCGTCCGCAGGTTCGTGTACACGTTCCTGTGCATCAAAACCAAAGAAGAAAGATTAAAGGGGATGACGAGGTTGAATACGCAGACACTTTTAATCATAGTAGTTCTCGTGCTGATATTGATTCCGGCGATCCGGACCAGCATCAAGCACATGAAAGGCGAAGGCGACTGCTGCGGCGGTCCCAAAGAAAAGCCGATCAAGAAAAAGATCTCCGGACCAGTACTTCGTGAGGTCACCGTACACATCGACGGCATGCACTGTCAGAATTGCCGGGTGCGGATCGAGAACCATCTGAATGAAATGGATGGCATCGTTGCAAAAGTGAATCTGAATAAGAAAGCAGCGGCGATTTCGGTCTACAAGGATGTCGATGATCTGGAAATCCAGAATACCATCGAAAAACTTGGATATACTGTCGTGAGTATGGAATAATATGGGCTGATAATTTACTCCTTTTTATCCTGGGCGAACCTCCTTTTGCCCGGGAAGATGCCGGCGAATTGCTTCGCAGCAGTTAGGTATCACATTTTAATAATCGTGTATGAAATGACGAGAGCAGCTTTGGGCTGGCTGCAAATTGTCGAAAATTGAACTGCCGTGCAGAGAGCGATCTTTGCGCGGCGGTTTTTTGGTATTACAAGGTAACTATTCAGGATCAATGTATGGAAATCAATAAATCGTCGTGCTTGCACGTCTGATTAGTTACTTACAAGGTAACTATTGAAAAGGGAAAGGGATTCGTGGTAAAATAGCATTACCAAAATCCGTGCAATGCAAAAAAATGGGAGTGGAGATGAAATATTTTCTGTTAAATACGGATCGTTTGGAGTTTTTAGAAAAAGAAAGGACGGGGAATTATGTATAAAAAGGGAATAAAAATTCTCCTTCTTGCATTTATAATTGTTTTATGTACAGGTACTCTGGGAGCCATAAATACCAAAGAAGGAGAAAAGAAAGAAACGAATAATAAAACGGCGGAAGAGATTGAGGCAGAGGAAGACCTTGAATGGCTGCTAACATATGTTGATGCGGATCTGGCGGATTTGCAGGTGGATTATAAAATAACAGAACAATGGGGAGAGTATTATTATGTCGAAATCACCTTAACAAATGTTTCAGATGAGGAAGTGGAGGATTGGGAATTTAATCTCCCGGCAAACTATGAAATTAAACATATTTCTGATGTGAAAATCAAGGATTTTCATAAAAATATATATACGCTTCGAAATACGAAAAATAATCATGATATTCCGAAAAATGGGATTATTTCTTTTGGCATGCTGGTAAAAGCAAAAGAAGAACCCAAATTTCCGTCATATCTAGAGTCAAATATGGTTAGTGATGAGGTGGATCAGGAAAAGTACAAAATGTCGCTTACGATACTTCATAAGTGGGGGAATCTGGTAAATGGAAAGATTACCATCACTAATAAAACATACCATACGATAGAGGATTGGAGAGTGGACTGCGAATCAAATCTTAAAATGGAACAAGTTTGGAATGCGGTTATTAGCGGCGAACCAGAGGACGTGGATAATAAAGATATCATGTATTATTATTTGCATCATACGGAAAATAATCAAAATATTGGTCCCAAGAAAAGCATTGAAATTGGATTTATTGCAAAATGCAGTGGAAAACCAAAATTTTCTAGTTTTACATTGTATGAGATGACGGAGGATCCGGCATATGAGGAAGACGAAGAAGAGGATGACGCATTAGAATTTGTAGATGAATTTATCTTAGACAGCGATTGTTTTGATACAAGAGAAGAATACGAAGAGTATTTGAAAAAACATGGATATGAGGATGACGCGTTGCTTGAAAAGTGATTCTTGTTCCGGAAAATGAGGTGTGGTATAATCCCATCTTTGACACTTGTTAGACTATAAAACGGCCACACCTCCTGTAAACACGAGGTTTGTGACCGTTTTGTTTTTGTATTGATATGTACTATATTTTTGCTTTTGTGCATTTTTTCGATTTTGTTTCTTTTATGATGTTCCGCATGGATGATTTTGAAATAAATTCATAATCCGTCCGAAAGCCGAAAACATCGTGCAGAGCATCTGTTAACAGAGTGCGTTTATACGAAGGAATATAACCGCTGTTTTTGCTTAAAAGCGTCATGTTCATTCCACGGAGTGTCTCTAAGATCTGGCTGCAGGTAAATTTTTCTCCCAGTTTTTTCTCCAGGAGACGGTAAACCAACAGGCTGATATAACAGGTTAAAAAATGCGCTTTTATGCGGTCGTCACGCTGTACATAAATAGGTCTTGCTTCAAACTCCGTTTTCATGATACGGAAGTTTTCTTCGATCTCCCAGCGGCGTTTGTTGATGTTGATGATCTCGCGGACATCCCCTTCCAGATTTGTGACAACAGCATAAAAACCGTCATACGCAGCTTCTTCCCGGATCCGTTCTTCGTCTAATTCATACACATTTTTTTCGGCTATTTCTCCGTCGCCGGTAACGGATGTTTTATGAATAAAACGGGCAGGGTCGTTCTGTGTTTTTCCTCGCCGTATACTGCCTGTATTTTGAAGCATTTTTTGTGCACGTTCGATCTGGCGGCTACGTATTTTCTGCTGATATTTTTTGTATTTCGGAGAATAGGTGACAATGACCGTCTCGTCCATATCTCCCGTAACAAGGGGAACCTCTTTATAATATATCGTATTGAATACAGTCTCATCGGTTTCATCCAGCGTTCGCAGATCGATCATTTTATTGGAGCCCGGAACGCGGAACTGTGTCGGTTTCATCGCAATGTCACGTTCTTCTTTTTTCGTCTTTTTCAATGAATAGGTGATCACGTAAGAACGGTTTCCAAAACTGTTAAAGAAACGATTGTTTTTGCTTCCCAGACCGGCATCGGAACAAAAGATAAAGTCGCTGCATTCAAAGTCGCGGATCACTTTTGTTTCCAGCGGTTTGAGAGTAACCTGTTCGTTCTGGTTTTCCGGAAAAAGATCGAAGGCGAGAGGGATTCCGTCCGCATCCATGAAAAGTCCCATAGTGACAAGCGGATTTGGTCTGTGTTCTTTACTTTTTCCATATTTTTTGCTTCCATTTTCTTCTTCAATCTCAAAATAATAATTCGTACAGTCGTAGTATAAAACACGTGTATTTCTCGGATGAACAAAGTTGGAATTACGGTAAAGTTCTTCCTGGATAAAATCCGATTCTTCTGCTAAAACAGAAAGTGCACGGTATACATTGTGCAGGGAATATTTTGGCAGCTCCAGAAGTGTCTGGCAGTAGGCATAACTGCTCAGTTTGCTGGAGGGAGAAAGGATTCTTGCGTATATAAGGTCCGTGAGAACAGCGTGAAGATCGTAGGTGATCTTCCTGTGATTCCGGATGTTTTGGCAGATATTGTCCAGTCGTAATTCGCTGCATAACTGCTGCAGAAAAAGGTAGCCGGCATGAAAGGATCTTTCTTCATCGAGCGGAATGCGGTAGGTCTGCGAAAAATCGATGGAGACCTTTTCTTTTTTGGCGTTGTATTCGGCAGTGTCTTTGGCGGCTTCTTCTTTTGCCCACGCCATCAGTTTGTCGGAATCACCGGAAAACTGCTCAAGTAGATCATTGTATTTGCCCAGTTTTCTGTAAATGCGGGAAGAAGGTTTTCCGTTTGCTTTTCTGTATGACTGATAAATATAAACATCTTTATTGTTTTTGCTTCCTGTAATGTTAACGTACATAAAAATCATCTCCTTTGTAACTATTATACCGCACAATGACAAACGATTACAAGCAAATTCTTAAAATTTGACAAAAAAATAAGCCTCAAAGGGCTGTGTTGTAGGGGATTGTGAAAATCAAGGGGCAAACAAAGTGTCAAAGACCCGAACTTTTGGCTTGTGGTCCATATAAGTACCTTAAAACTTCTGTGAAAGCAAATGCTTTTAAGTTCGATGTAAGTGATGCTGGTGAAAATTTGAAGCTTTTTATGAGTGTGCTGGATAAATTGGGGGTGAAACTTGATGGGGTTCAACTGTATGAAGAGTATCAGAAGATTTATGATGAGACTGTCGGCGGGAATGATGTGCATGAAAAGGAACAGGAAAAGCAGTGGAATATAGGCAGAGGGAGATAGTTCCTCTGCTTCTACTTCTTAATAGAAAACAATAGAAAACAACAGAAAGCAAAACAACAGAAATAACGGCTAGAAATAACAAATTTGCGGAATTCACAAAACTAATCGTGAATTTAATTTTCAAGAACGCGAAAATTTTTGAAAATAAGTATATACAATCAAATGTTTGTGTGGTATGATGGATTGTAATATAAAAATAGGGTGATTTTTAATCCAAACGGAGGAAAGAAATGCAGACAATAAGCTACAAAAAGCTCTGGAAACTGTTAATTGACAAAGATATGTTAAAAAAGGATTTGGCTCAAAAAGCTAAGATTAGTCCAACATCCATAGCCAAATTATCCAAGAATGAGAATGTAAACACGGAAATTTTACAGAAAATTTGCAACGCCCTTGACTGTGATATTTGTGACATTATGGAGATGGTCGAGAGTAGTTCAGATGCAGAAGGAGAGAACTAATATAATGATTAGATTAGCGACAGTTTTTAGTGGTATTGGAGCAATAGAGCATGCATTGCAGAGAATGCAGATAAGGAATGAAATAGTTTTTGCATGTGATAATGGAGATGTGGCAATTCTTACAAAGAAAATAGGTATGAATATAGATGAAATCGGAAATGAGTTAAAATCATTATCGAAGATCATCAAAAAAATACAATTTAATGATGAAGTAGAAGATTTGTATAAAAATCAGTTGGACGGTATGTTGACAGAAGCACTAAATGAATATGAAACTGTTCTCTGTAAGATTGATTCATTTCCGAAACAAGATTCAGAATTAGTGGAAAAAATATTAAAAAATGTTATTTCTATGAAGGGAGTAAAAGCCTCGAGGGTAAAAGAGTATAAAAAGTTTTTAGCTGAAATTGGACAGGGATCTGAGCAACAGGCAAAACTTCGAGAATTACAAGTTATACTTGAAGTTTCAAATGACTATAAGAAAGATAACTCACTTGATGATCTTGGAAAAGATATTGAGTTTGATAGTGTCGATGATATCGATTGGAGAAGTATATCGGAGTTGGTCTATTCAGCTTATGAAAAACTTGAAGCTCTAGATGGAAAGAAGATAATTCGCAAAGTGCAGGATTTGTCACAGCGAGCAAGTCAGCTGCATGAGAAAATTAATTATATGGATGTCCAAAAAAAACTTGAAGCCATGGGAGACGACTGGAGTGCTAGAAAGAAATATGTAGATTCTCTTTATGAAGGAATGGAAAAGAGAAATAAAGTAAAGGCATCATATATGGCAAATTATAATATAAAAGATGAGCAGTTCCATTGGAATGTTGCATTCTTGAATGGCGAGCAATATGCTGGTCAGGTGGATCTCTTTGTCGGTGGAAGCCCTTGCCAATCTTTCTCTTTGGTTGGCAAACAGCGTGGTTTG
>FR894046.1 GCA_000434115.1 Roseburia sp. CAG:309
ACCAATGGTCTCTATCGAAATACCACCATCTTTTCCGAACGGAATAAAATTGTCTTTTTTATCATTGTTGTTGATCATTACCGTATCGGATGGATGAAGATCGACGAATTGGTATTTGATTAAATTAGACAACGATCTCGTCACCTCCGCCCCTTGATATTACAATCTCAGCGGAATCCTCCAACTTACGGATAATATTTACAATCTTCTGCTGTGCCTCTTCAACATCTTTCATACGAACCGGTCCCATGTATTCCATATCTTCACGGATCATAGCGGACAGACGAGTGGACATATTGTTAAAGATAACATTCTGTACATCTTCGTTTGCACCTTTGAGGGCAACTGCCAGTTCGCCATTTTCCACCTCACGCAGAACACGCTGGATGGAACGATCATCAAGCATAAGAATATCTTCGAATACAAACATTTTCTTTCGAATCTCGTCGGCAAGTTCCGGCTCTTCGATCTCGAGATTTTCCATAATATGTTTTTCTGTACCACGGTCTACTGTATTCAATACTTCAACGATGGAATCAATACCACCAACAATCGTGTAATCCTGATTAACAAGCGATGACAGCTTCTGTTCCAGAATATTTTCCACTTCTTTGATGACATCCGGTGACGTACGGTCCATCAAGGCGATACGTTTCGCAACATCGGTCTGTTTGTCCGGAGGGAGGGTACTGATCACCCCTGCCGCCTGTGTTGGAGACAAATACGATAAGATCATTGCAATTGTCTGTGGATGCTCGTCCTGAATAAAGTTCAAAAGCTGGGAAGCCTCTGTCTTTCGAATGAACTCGAATGGGCGAACCTGAAGAGATGCCGTAAGTTTTCCGAGTACCTCTTTCGCCTTGTCCTCTCCCAATGCTTTCTGAAGCAGATCTGTCGCATAACCGATACCGCCTTCTGCGATATACTGCTGTGCCAGACACACTTCGTAAAACTCTGTCAAAACAGCTTCTTTATCTGCTGGAGATACACTTCGCGTATTGGCGATTTCCAGAGTAAGCTGTTCAATTTCATCTTCTTTTAAATGTTTAAAGATTCCTGCTGCTTTCTCCGGACCAAGTGTGATCAAAAGAATCGCCGCTTTCTGAATCCCATCTAATTCTGATATTGTACTCATACTCGTGTACCTCCTATCTTATCCCCAGTCATCATTAATCCAGTTTCGTAGCAGCATCGCAACTGCTTCCGGATTCTCATCCACAAATTTTTCTATCATCTTTCGTGTTTCGGATTTATCACTCAGTTCAATCTCTTCCAGATTTTCCTCATTTTCTTTGGTCGTCGCAAGCAGATCTTCTACCGAAAGTTCCGGCTCTGTCTCTGTTACTTTCACCGGTGATGTACCGCGGATAATAACAAAGATAAGAAGGGCTCCGATCAATACAGCAAGAATGATCATCAGATAATTGGTAAGACCGCCCGCAAACCCTGTCTTTTCAGCAGCTTCATAAACCGGCTGTTCCTGTGCAATGATCGTTATGTTATTCTGCGCAATACCGGTTGCCGCAGACACCAGCTGCAAAATCTCATCCGGAACCTGCAATGTCGTCGGATCACTGTTCTGTTCTGCATATTCTTCAAAAGAAATATTATCAAGAGCGCCGCTTGCCTGTAATGACTCTTCGGATATCTTTTTGTACTTCGTCAAAACAACACCCATCGAAGATTCTTCCGGCACAACAGCTCCTACCTCATGTTCGATGTTTTTTACATCTTCATTCGGCAGATAATTGTATTTGTTCAAAATCGTCTCCGAGTTGGAACTTCCGTTGCTCTGGATCATATAATCCGTCTCTTCACTGTTGGAATCCGTTCCCGGTGTGCCGCCGCTTCCGGATGCACCCTTGGAGGAATACTCATACGAACTGGAGTAATATCCCTGATCCTGTCCGTCTGCTACCGAATACGTCGTAACCAGTTCCGTTACTTTATCCATGTTAAATTTAATATTGGTCTTGCTGCAGTCGGCATCGTCATAACCGGCTTTCAAAAGCATTTTTTCCGTACGTTCGGAAAATGTCTGCTGTAATTTTGCTTTATAATCCTCGGTTCCCGAAATCGTACCACCGAGAGTATTGTCTGTTTTCGCACCATACAAAAGATTTCCCTTCGTATCCACGATCACAATATTGTCTGTCGTCGTATTTCCTACCGCGTTGGTAAGATAATATGCCATTGCTGTCGCGGTCTCGGTCGGCAGTTCTTTTCCATCTGCCAGTTTCAGAGAGACACTTACTGCCGTCTCTTTGGTCGCTGAAATAAATTTCTTATCATCTTCCTGACGGTTAATGATGACCGTAGCATCTTCCACGCCGTCAAATTTAAGCAGATTCTCTTTAATTGAAGACTGGAGCGCCAGTGTGATCTTTGTCTGTTTTTCCAGGGAAGATGTTGTCATATCGCTCTTTAACGCATCGTCCCAGCTCATTTCTTTATCTACAATGCCATTGGCTCCCATCACGAGTGCCGCATCGGAATATTTGCTCTGTTCTACGTCAAACGAAGTGATTCCCGTACTCGGGTCTGTCTCCATTTTGTATGTAATCCCTTCACTGTCTAAGGAATCCGATAATGTACTTGCCAGACTGGCATCGGAAAAAGAAGCCAAATGGGTATATACCGGTCGCGTCAGCACATAAGACAATATCACAATTGCAAAAAATACTGCCAACACAACACAGATAATGATTGTCTTCTGCTTTGTCGTATATTTATTCCAAAAAGCCAGTAATTTATCTTTTATGGCAATCAATTGGTCCATCATACAATTTACTCTCCTAACATCATAAGTGTCTGTCTATTACATCTGCATATTCATCAAGGTACGATATGCTTCCAATGCTGTATTTTTTACGGCAACCGTATATTGCAGCGAAATATTGGCTTTCTGCTGGGCAACCATCAGATCATGCCAGTTATCGGATTCTCCGGTGGCATAACGTATTTCTTCTGCCTGTGCTGCATTTGACAGCTGGTTGGTTTCTCCGATCATATTGATCGCCGAAGATAAAAAGGAATCAAATCGATTTTCCTCTCCGCTCCCCGTCACCTTTGCTGTCGAGTCAGTATATCTGCTTACATCAGACAGTGACTGAATTGCTGAAATATTCGTGATATCCATTCTTTTTCTCCTTTAGTTTTAATCTATTAGCCATTGCTTCCTACTTCAAGTGCTTTCAAAGCCATCCCTTTGGTGGAATTTAACACCGTAACGTTCGCTTCATATGCTCTTGTCGCATCGATCATATTTGTCATTTCGGTCACGGTATTGACATTTGGGTATGTGACATATCCATCCTGATCTGCATCCGGGTGGGAAGGATCATATACTTTATTTCCCTCTGACGGATCTTCTACGATCTCCGTCACTTTGACACCCTTGCCAATATTCCCAGTTGCATATTGCAGGGACTCATTAAACGTTGGATAACTTTTTTCTTCAAATACAACGGTTTTCCGTTTGTATACTTTTCCATTTCCATCTCTTGTAGTATTTACATTTGCAATATTCTGTGAAATGATATCGGTGCGAAGCTGCTGTGCCGTCATTCCCGAGGCGCTGATATCCATTGCTCCATATACTGACATATCCTTATCATCCTTTCCTTTTAACTTGAAATGCCGCGTGCATCATTAAGAGGTACGCAGTGCAGATCTTAACCGCGAAAATTCCTGTGACATGGAATTCATAAGCGTATAATATTTCAACTGGTTTTTCGCCAATTCAACATTTTCCGTATTAATATCCACATTGTTTCCATCATATCGGTAACTGAGATTCGCCTGATCGGTATACGTCGTACAGTTCAACTCATTTAAGTCAATATTTGCGACCGTCTCATTCAGACTGTCTGTTCCCGCTACCGCATTCTTCAGATAGGTTTCAAACTGCACATCTTTTCTTTTATATCCCGGAGTATCAGCATTGGCAATATTATTTGCCAAAATGTCATTTCTCGTCCAGCTGGCATCTGCCGCTTTTCCAAGTACATTCACATAGTTATATGCGTTTGATAAAACCATAGAAATTCCTCCTAACAAACTATTTTCGCATAAAAACGCAAAGGGAATCACGAAAAAAAACAATTCCTTTTGCGTTATCAGAAATCCATTTCCATTTTTTGTGTTACAAAATCGGTGTATATTTTATCATTCATGACCTTGATGTGTGTTCCTTTCACACCATACGATTTTGTCTGAATCAATCCCGCGCTTTCTACTTTCTTCAACGCATTTACAATTACTGTCCGTGTGATTCCCACTTCTTTTGCCAGACGGGAAGTAACAATTGTGCCTTCCCCCTGCTCGATCCGCTGGATCACCTGCTTTACCGCATTTTTTTCCAATGGCGATAAAATATGTAATATCGATTCAATTTCCTGCTGCTTCCGGCTTGCGAAATCATCTTCTTCGGAAACCGCCCGCATCATTTCCAGTCCGACTACGGTCGTACTATACTCTGTTAAAATAATATCTTCGATACCATAGCATCGGGTTCTTCGTGCAAGGAACAACGTTCCCAGCCGCTTTCCCGCTATGTATACCGGTGCAATCATTGCCTGGATTCCTTCCGTCGCTTCACGTGGAAAGCCCATAAATTCCAAATTTACATTTTCCTTTGTCGATAATACTTCCAGAAAACGCTTTGCCATCTTCGCATCCAGCCACTGGCCTTCCGAAGACGGAAAAAAAGAATGGGGCGTGTCATCCGGCATCTGATTTATACCTAAAATTTTTCCTTTGTTACTGATCACATACACACTGGATTCCAATAATTCGCCAAGTAATTGGCACAAATCCGTAAATGCTACTTTCGACACACGATTATCCCTTAGCAATCGATTGATTTTCCGTGTCTTGTCCAAAAGTTCTACACTCATCTTCATGCCTCACAATCACTTTTACTAATTCTATCACAGTTTAGAAAAAAATTCAAGCATTATCCTTTTGTTTTTCTACAAGATATCCGCATGACGAATCCGCACAGACAAGCTTGTTTCCTTTTTCCAATAACATATTTCCGCATTTTGGGCAAATTTCTTTGGATGGTTTCTGCCACGTCATAACTTCACATTCCGGATAATTTTCACATCCATAATAGCGGCGACCCTTCTGTGTCTTTTTAATAACAATCTCGCCCCCACATTTTGGACATTTTACACCAATTTTCTCAAAATACGGCTTTGTGTTGCGGCATTCCGGGAATCCCGGACAAGCCAGAAATTTTCCATGAGGTCCATATTTGATGACCATATTTCTTCCACAGTTTTCACAGATTGTATCGGTCACTTCATCCTCAATCTCAATTTTTTCCAGAGCCTGTTCGGCATGTTCGATGGCTTCTTTCAGATCCGGGTAAAAATTCCGGATGATACTTTTCCATTCTACTGTTCCCTCTGCCACGCCGTCTAACAGCGTTTCCATCGTCGCTGTAAAGTTTACATCCACAATACTCGGAAAGGCACTTACCATAATTTTGTTGACAATATCTCCAAGATCTGACAAATATAAATTTTTGTTTTCCTTGGCAAGATATCTTCTCGAAATCAACGTTGAAATGGTCGGTGCATAGGTACTTGGACGTCCAATTCCAAGATCTTCCAGTTCTTTTACGAGAGATGCCTCAGTATAGTGTGCCGGCGGCTGGGTAAAATGTTGTTCTTTCTTTAATTCCACCTCTCGGAACACATCCCCCTTTGCCACTTTGTGAAGGGCGGCATTGTTTTCTGCCTTATCTTCTTCATTTTGGTATACCGAAAGAAATCCCGGAAATACGATCTTGGATCCGGAACTCGTAAAACGATAACTGCCGGCATCGATCTTAACGGAAGTCGTCTCATATCTTGCTCCGTTCATGCGGCTTGCGACAAAACGCTTCCAGATCAGCTGGTACAGGCGGAACTGATCCCTTG
>FR894047.1:0-6131 GCA_000434115.1 Roseburia sp. CAG:309
GAAAAGAAGTTGTCTATCTGAAACGTGTGGAGATGGCAGGGATCCGGCTGGAGGATTCGCTGGAAAAAGGACAGTGGCGGCAGCTGACGGAAAAAGAAATTGAAAAGTTAAAGGAGCAGGCAGATGGCAAAAAAGAAATATTATGCAGTGAAGAAAGGAAAAACACCGGGAATCTATCTGACATGGGATGACTGCAAGGCACAGACGGAGGGATATTCCGGTGCAATTTACAAAAGTTTCCAGTCGATGGAAGAGGCAGAACAGTTTGTCCGGGGAATGGCAGCAGCCGACGGTGGAAATGTTGAGGAAAGCGGAGCAGAAGCGGAGAAGATGGAGGAAGATACTGCCGTTGCTTATGTGGATGGAAGTTACAATGTCACGACCGGCGAGTACAGTTGTGGTGTCGTATTTTTGTATGAGGGAAAAGAAGAGACGATGGCGCAAAAAGGAGAAGACGAAGAACTGGCACAGATGCGGAATGTGGCAGGAGAGATACTGGGGTCACAGCTTGCGATGGAACTTGCGGTCAGACGCGGCATCCGGAAGATAAAAATTTATCATGATTATCAGGGAATCGCTTCGTGGTGCCTGGGGGAATGGAAGACAAACAAAGAGGGAACGAAAGCTTATAAAAAATATTATGATTCGGTGCAGGACAAATTGCAGGTGACCTTTGTCAAGGTAAAAGGCCACTCCGGCGACCATTACAATGATATGGCGGATGAGTTGGCGAAGAGCATAATATTTTAACACTTAATTCACACTTTTTTGACGTTCTATTCAATTTTTTAAGATATGATAGAAAATAGATAGGAAGTGATAGCTTTGAAAAATGTATTGAGTCGTTTAACAACGAAAAAAGAAGGGGACATCGAAGTGGTTAATGTCATTCCGGAGGATGGAAATGAAATATATCTGCCACAGACCGGTGACCTTTTAGATATGGAAAAACAGTACCGCCAGATCATGTTCTTTTATGAGGCGGGCATACAGCAGGTGACGGCGAAACTGGAAATATTGAATAAAGAATTCCAGTACTGCAATGACCGGAATCCAATCGAAAATATTAAGAGCCGTGTGAAATCGGCAGACAGCATCATCGGGAAGATGAAGAAAAAGGGACTGCCGCTTACAATCAGCTGTATGATGGGAAATATCCATGATATCGCAGGGGTGCGTGTGATCTGCCCGTTCATAACAGATGTCTACCATGTGGCGGCGATGCTGATGAATCAGACAGATGTGGAAGTTATCCGTGTCAAAGATTACATAGAGCATCCGAAGGATAATGGATATCGAAGTCTGCATGTGATCGTTATGGTGGATGTTTTCTTTTCGGATGAGAAGAAAAAGGTTCCGATTGAGATACAATTTCGTACGATTGCGATGAATTTCTGGGCAAGTACGGAGCACCAGCTTCGTTATAAAAAAGAAGAGAATTTTACGCCGGAGATGCACAAGCAGTTAAAGCGGTGTGCCGATCTGATGGCGCGCGCGGACCGCAAGATGCAGCGGCTGGCAGAACAATGTCAAACGGAGGAGGGCCGGTAAAAGCCTTCCTCCGTTTTGTATCACATATTTTACTATTTTGCGTTTTTCTTTGCTTCTTTACAAAACTGCATTTGTGAGCAGACTGCGGCACGTCCACGGCGGTCTGCTTTTTTATAGCAGCCTCCATATACCTTCACGAGACCGTCTTTTTCCGGATCAATAAGTCCGTCCGGCTGAAGAAGATGTGCCTTTGTATTATCTTCCAACTGCGTATGAAGAATATGAACAATTTCCTTTTTCAGATCCGGATCTTCTACCGGGAAAAGGATTTCGACACGTTTATCGAGATTTCGCGGCATCCAGTCAGCGCTTCCCATGTAAATCTCCGGACTGCCGCCATTTTCAAAATAAAAAATGCGGGAATGTTCCAAAAATGTGCCGACGATCGAACGTACCTGAATGGTTTCACTCATGCCGGGAACGCCTTGCTTCAGGCAGCAGATACCACGGACAATCAGTTCAATCTGAACACCGGCAGCAGAAGCTTCATAAAGGGCATTGATGATACCGGCATCGCACAGAGAGTTCATCTTTGCGACAATACGTGCCGGTTTTCCCATTGCGGCATAGTCACGTTCGCGGTTGATCAGTTCAACGAAGCGTGTGCGGAGCCAGGTTGGAGCCAGTGCCAGTTTATTCCACGAAAGCGGTTCCGAATATCCCGAAAGCATGTTAAATACCGCGGTTGCATCTTCGCCATAGGCACGTTTGCACGTAAACATACCCATATCGGTATAAAGTTTTGCCGTCGAATCGTTATAGTTACCGGTTCCCAGATGGACATAGCGGCGGATACCTTCCTCTTCACGCCGTACGACAAGAGTGATCTTACTATGTGTCTTTAACCCAACCAGACCATAAATAACATGGCAGCCGGCTTTTTCCAGTTTTCTCGCCCAGACAATATTATTTTCCTCATCAAAACGGGCTTTCAATTCGACCAGAACCGTAACCTGCTTTCCGTTTTCTGCCGCCTGCGCTAACGAGGCAATGATCGGAGAATTGCTGCTGACGCGGTACAAGGTCTGTTTGATCGCAAGAACATCCGGGTCTTTGGCGGCAAACCGCACAAAATTAACAACCGGATCAAAGGTTTCGTAAGGATGGTGGAGCAGGATATCTTTCTGGCGGATCTGTTCAAAGAGATCTTCGTCCATATTAAGTCCTTTTGGAGGCTGTGGGGTATAAGGTTCTTCTTTCAGATGATCGAAGCCCTCCATGCCATACACCTTCATCAGAAATGTAAGGTCAAGCGGACCGCGGATGGTGAAAATATCTTCCTGCTGGATCTGCAATTCTTTTTTTAATATCTTTAGCAGGCGTTTGTCAATTCCCTGCTCGACTTCCAGACGGATTGCCTCGCCCCATTGCCGTTTCTTTAACTGCCGTTCAATCTCGATGAGGAGATCCGCAGCTTCGTCTTCGTCAATGGTAAGATCGGCATTTCGCATGACGCGGTATGGCGTTGCATCCAATACTTTATAATTTAAAAACAATTTCTGTATGTTCTTTTCAATGATCTGCTCCAGAAGAATGATGCTCGTTTCGCCTTCTTTCTCAGAAGGGATCGTGACAATTCTTGGAAGCACAGAAGGAACCTGAACGGTGGCAAAATCAATGGTACCTTTCCGCTTTTTATCCATTAAAAGAGCCGCGATATTCAGTGACTTATTGCGGATCAATGGAAACGGGCGGGAAGAATCTACTGCCATCGGTGTCAGTACCGGATAAACTTCACGCATAAAATACCGGTCTACGTATTCCGCCTGTTCCGCGTTCAGAGCCTCATACTGGGTTACAATCGTCAATCCATTGTGTTTGAGAGCCGGCAGGAAAGAGCGGTTGTATGTGTTGTACTGTTTTTCTACCAGTTCATGCGTTCCGGTGGAAATGATCGCAAGCTGCTCTTTGGGAGTAAGCCCCGCGATATCTTTTTTCGTATATTTTGCGTGTACCATGTCTTTGAGAGAAGCCACGCGGATCATGAAAAATTCATCCAGATTGGATGCGGTAATACTTAAAAATTTCAAGCGCTCCATAAGTGGAATCGTTTTATCACGTGCTTCCGAAAGAACGCGGTAATTAAATCCGAGCCAGCTTAGCTCGCGGTTGTAAAATTTTGTCATTTCATCAACCCCTCTTTCTTTTTTAATACCGGACGGATGCCGAATACTTCTTCAAAGACATCCGCTTTCCGGTGAAACAGTCCTTTTTCTAATGTAATATCCTGCAAGGTGTATGCCGTGATCTGCAAAGAGTTTTCTTTGAGATTCATACATACTTTCTGAATCCTCTGATGATTGCTCTTATCAAGGACATTTGCCAGTTTCAGAATCGCACAAAGTTTAACGATGGTAATGTACTGGTCTTTGGTAATCTCTTCCTCATCAATATCCTGATAATCCGGAAAATATTCATTATTGTACCGTACAATATTTGCAACCATAACACGTTCAATGTGCGAAATTCCGATAATTTCCGTACTCATAATGATCTTATAGGAATTTTCCCGTGTCTGTGCCATATTGACAAAAGCACCACAGCTGTGTAAGATTACCGCAATCTGTAAGAGCAGGCGTTCGCGCTTGCCAAGTCCGTGAAGTTTCCGGATATTGTCAAATATTTCTGTGGCAAGATAGACTACATTTTCAATATGTGCCATGTCACATTGGTAACGAATGGCAATATTTTTTGCCGATTCGATAATGTCTTTGGAAAAATCATGAGCAGGCCGTATCTTTTCCCGGCGTTCTGCGTAATCTGCGACCATGCTGTCACACAGATCAATGGCGGACAGATAGAGGTCATTGCATTTGGTAAGGGCGCCGATCTTTCTGAACAAAAGCAGGGTCGGCAGGATCTGATCCATATGTGCAAGTCCAAGATGGCTTGCATTTTTGATCTTTTCAAAATCTTTCCGCGAGATCAATCCCTGAAAATCCGGATCTCTCTCGGACAGCCGTGCCTTGATCTCCGGCAGATTGCTTCCGACGGCGATGATGTGACGCACCTTTTTCTGACTGAGATACAGATTGTAAAAAGTTGTCAGATCTTTATCCAGATAATCTAAAATCAACTCATTGTAATGAAATACTTCGGATTCCATTGTGTGGAGCAGTTCGTTGATCCGGGTCGAACCAAGTTTCAGATTCTGGGTAAATTCCAATACGCCGTGGCGGAAAAAGGAAAATTGTACGCTGCCGGCACTCATATCCACGATCAGAGCGCCTTCGTCGATCAGATCGTCAAAGTAGGACTCCTTCATGGAAATGGCTTTATAATACAAAAAGCGCTGCTCGCTGTTACTCAGAATTTTTACTTTGATATCGGTCTGTAATTTAATCTGATCCAGCACAATCAGACGATTGGAAGCCTCACGCAGGGCATCGCCGCTGTATGCCTGATAAGAAGTGACCTGATATTCTTCCATAATTTTTTTGAAATCTTTTAATACCCGGCAGATTTCCGATAATGTCTTATATGTGATCTGATGTTTGGCAAAAATTTCCGATCCAATTGACAATTTATGGCGGATATGAGTAAGCTCAATGATTCCTTTTTCTTTCGATACTTCGTAAATTTTCATGGAAAGACCGTTGGAGCCGACGTCAATCGCTGCATACGTAGTAATTATCATGGAAGTGCCTCCCTTCATTTATGATTGTTTAGTAGTAACTATTCCGGATTTACAACCCAATGTGCAGAATAGTTATATTATTGTATTATTATAATATTTTTTTGTAAAAATGACTAGTATTTTATGTAAAAATCAGATAAAATATATGTGTATATTACGACGAAATTCGTGGATATGATGTTGGAAAGAGAGGAATCAAAATGAAGACGAGTGATTTTTTCTTTGATCTGCCAAAAGAACTGATCGCACAAGATCCCCTGGAGGATCGGAGTGCGTCCCGTCTGATGGTGCTTCATCGAAAAACAGGAACGATTGAACATAAACATTTTACGGATATTATTGACTATCTGAATCCGGGAGACTGTCTGGTGCGGAATAATACAAAAGTAATCCCGGCGAGATTATATGGAACAAGAGAAGATACGGGAGCGGTCATTGAACTGCTCTTATTAAAAAGAAAAAAAGATGACATCTGGGAAACATTGGTAAAACCCGGGAAAAAGGCGCGGACCGGTGCCCGTATTTCGTTTGGAGAAGGACTTTTGAAAGGCGAGATCATCGATGTGCTGGAGGACGGAAACCGTCTGATCCGGTTTTCCTACGAGGGAATTTTCGAGGAAATTCTGGATCAGCTTGGACAGATGCCGCTTCCACCGTATATTACCCATAAATTGGAAGATAAAAACCGGTATCAGACCGTGTATGCCAAATACGACGGATCTGCGGCTGCGCCGACAGCCGGACTTCATTTTACCAATGAATTGTTCGAAAAATTGGAGAAAAAAGGCGTGATCGTTGCCAATGTTACGCTGCATGTGGGGCTTGGTACATTCCGACCGGTAAAAGTGGACGATGTGACAAAGCATCATATGCACTCGGAACATTATTTTATTGAACCGGAAGAGGCGGAGAAGATACGAAAAGCCAAAGAAAACGGCGGCCG
>FR894047.1:6179-33341 GCA_000434115.1 Roseburia sp. CAG:309
CAAACTGCCGTTCGTTGGAATCGGCGGCAGACGAGAACGGAAATATCAAAGCCTGTGAGGGGGATACGGAGATTTTTATCTATCCGGGATATTCCTTTAAGATCATGGATGAATTGATCACCAATTTCCATCTGCCGGAATCCACGCTTTTGATGCTGGTTTCTGCGCTTGCCGGAAAAGATTTTATTATGAAGGCTTATGAGGAGGCAGTAAAGGAACGGTATCGATTCTTTTCCTTTGGAGATGCTATGTTTATAACGGATTGATTGTCCGGAGGCAAATGTGCAGCAATGGTATTCCACGTGGCTGTGCATTTGAGGGTCAGATTTGTGACAAGGAGGGAGCTTTATGAGAGATAAGAAAATGTTGTTTATATACAATCCATGTGCCGGAAAAGGGACGATGAAGTCAAAACTTTCCGATGTGATGGAGACCTTTATGCGTGCTGATTACGAAGTGACTGTTTATGCGACCCAGCGGGAGAGGGAAGCGACGGAACTGGTTATGGAACTGGGTGGCAAATACGACCGCATCGTCTGTTCCGGGGGAGACGGAACGCTTCACGAGGTGACGCAGGGACTCATGAATATGCCGGCGGAGAGCCGCCCGGTGTGCGGTTACATTCCAACGGGAACGGTCAATGATTTTGCCAAAGGTCTGAAACTTCCGACACGTGTTCGGAATGCAGCCAAGACGGCGGTTACCGACAAAATCAAGCCAATGGATATTGGTCTGATGAATGGAGAAGTATTTACGTATGTAGCGGCATTTGGTGCATTTACGTCTGTTTCCTATGAGACTCCGCAGGCATTTAAAAACCTGCTGGGACGCGCCGCCTACATCGTGGAAGGCATGGGACAGGTGGGAAATATCAAAGCCTATCCAATGACGATAGAGACAAAAAATGGAAAAATCACGGATGAGTTTTTATTTGGAATGGTCAGCAATGCGAAAAGTGTAGGTGGGTTTACTTTCTTTAAAAAAGGACAGGTTTCGCTCAATGACGGCGAATTTGAAGGAGTATTTATCCGTAAGCCGAAGAATCCGCAGGAATTGCAGGCAGTGATCAATTCCTTTGTGACATTGAAGCCAAACGACCAGATTCTTGGTGTGCACAGCAACTATTTCCGCATCACTTCCGATCAGGAGGTCGCGTATACGTTAGATGGCGAGAATGGCGGCAGTCACAAAAAGGTGGAAATCGAGTGCTGCTATCGTCCGATTGAGTATGTGTGCGGATAGAAAAATATGACTTTATTTTGCCAAACTTTGGACAAAAAACTGTCAAAGTGATCGATTATACTAAGTATTGTAAATAAAAAGTAGCAGTTTGTTAGATCAGATAGTTACGGAAAAAAAGATAGACAGGAGGAACTTTAACCATGAGAAAGTTTTTTAAGAAAATGTGCATAGGCGCATGTGGGCTTATGTTTGTACCAATTTTAGCAATGGTGCCGGTAAATGCTGAAAATGCACCGGCTGCTCAGGTGCCGATGGCAGCGACAGGAAGTATTGAAGGAACACCAGCACCATCGGTTTCCCCATCTGCCAGTCCGGCAGCAACGGCAACAGCATCGGCAGCACCAACAGCCACACCGGTTGTAGCAGCATTTAAGACCCTGATTCCGGATGATAATTTCCGAAAAGCAGTAAATGAGCTCATTTTTGGTGGCGCAGTAAAGGATAACGAAAATCTGACCGCGGAGATGCAGGCCAAAATTGCGGAGTACACCGGTAAACTTGACATCAGCGGAAAAGAGATCACCAATCTTTTGGGAATCCAGTATTTTACAGGGATTACAGAACTTGACTGCTCCCATAATAACATTGCATTGCTTGATCTTTCCAAACTGCCAAATCTTACAAATGTAAAAGCAGATTACAATGATCTTGCTGATGTAACATTGGCAAAAGATGGAAAGCCAGAGACTTTGAATCTTGCCAATAACAATCTGGCAACATTGAATCTTGCCGGCTATACTACGGTAAAATCACTTGATGTAAGCAATAATAAACTGACAACATTGAATCTTGCCGGTTTGTATCAGCTCACAACACTGGATTGCAGCGACAATGCACTTTCCAGTTTTGGTGTGGAAGGTCTTGTCGGACTTGAGACATTGATCTCGGATGGAAATGCGGTTTTGGCAATGAATGTTTCTTCTTTGAAAAACCTGAAAGTTCTGGAAAATCGTAAGAGCGAGATCACTTTGAAACTTCAGAAAGTTTCCACCAGTGACGCCGGTGTTGTTCTTCCTGTGGGAGCATCAAAACCAATCGCTATATCTGACAAAGGAACTTACAAACAAGCAGAGCGTGCAATTATCTGGAATAAAGCAACAGATGTACCATCTTCCTTTACGTATACATACCAGATTACAGGAAGTAAACAAGTGGTAACCGTAACCGTAAATGTTGATAAGACAGAGATGGTAAGCAATGTTCTTTCTCTGGATAAAGTAACGACTTTGACGACAAAGAGTAAAGCCTATAATAAGGTAACATTGACATGGAGCGGTGTGGATGGAGCTACAGGATATCGTGTATATCGTTCCACATCCAAGACAAGTGGATTTAAGAAGATCAAATCCATTACCTCCAGTTCAAAAGTAACCTATACAAATTCCAATATCTCCTGCGGTACAACATACTACTATAAAGTACGTGCTTACCGTCTGGTAGATGGAAATTACTACTTTGGTGCTTATTCACCGGTAGTCAGTGCAAAAGCAAAACCGGCGACACCGGCTTCTTTCAAAGCAGGAAAATCGACCAGAACAAAAGTTAAGGTTTCCTGGAAAGCGGTAACGGGTGCCAGCGGATACCGTATTTATCGTTCCACATCCAGGACAGGTGGATTTAGCAGGATTAAGACAGTAAAATCCGGAGCAAGCACATCTTATGTTAAGAAGACAAAACGCAATAAAACGTATTATTATAAGATGAGAGCTTATACTACCGTAAATGGCAAGAAAGTCTGGGGTGCATATACTACGGTAAAAGCGTATAAGTTGAAGTAATATAGTATTCCCAAGTATGATCCACAGCATGGGCGTTTGAAACATATTCCCAAGTATGTCCCGCAGCATGGGCGTTCGCACTAGAATAAGCACGCAGCGGCATGGTATTCCTGATGAATCAGGAACATTCATGCCGGCGGCTTATTACCCATGCTGAGAACATACTTGGGAATTTTTATGTTCTAGGGGAGGAAAGGCAGGCAAAACAAGCGATTGCGCGGGGATGGCAGTTACCGGGTGTATGAACATGAGCATGTTAATGCGAATGTTCAGTATGCTGAAGGGGAGGAAAGGCAGGGAAAAGCGATGTATTGAAGTTTTCGGAAAAAGATGGTATGCTTATTTGTAAATATTATATGAAATTTGGTGAGAAAGAACCCCCTTATGACAGTGAAAAGGTAAAGGCAGTTGAAGAACTTTTTGCAAGATCGCCGCTGCATTTTCAGGCGACCGAATATATTATGGAAGAGTTGTGGAGCAAGTTCCGGCTGAATGTGTGTGATAATCTGCCGCAGGCGATATTGGGAGCCGGGGTTGGATGTTATCAGGACAGTATCCATATGAAAGCAATCAGCGATGGACTACGGCAAGAACTGGAAGAAATTGCCAAGGCGAAGGGGATTGATCTGAGTAAGGTAGAGGATTCCTCCAAGCTGCGGAGCATTGTGCCGAAAAGTGCAAGATATTCGACATTGCAGGATCTGGATGCCGGGCGCCAGACAGAGATTGAGATGTTCTCCGGTGCGCTGGTAAAAATGGGAGCAGAATTGGGAATCCCTACTCCATACAATGAATATACGTATCATATGATTAAGGCATTGGAAGAAAAAAATGCCGGCAGATTTGACTATTGATCAGGAACTGTTAAAACCATAAAGTTTTAGTTGAAATTATTCCCAAACAATAGTAAAATGGTGTAAGAATAATTTATAAAAGGTGCATCCGGCACCTGATTGGAGGATAATAATGGAAAAGACAATGGAAAAAATCGTAGCTTTGGCAAAAGGACGCGGCTTTATTTATCCGGGTTCGGAGATTTATGGTGGACTGGCAAATACATGGGACTACGGAAATCTTGGTGTCGAGCTGAAAAACAATGTTAAGAAAGCCTGGTGGCAGAAATTTATTCAGGAGAATAAATATAATGTTGGTGTGGACTGTGCGATTTTGATGAACCCACAGACATGGGTGGCATCCGGACATCTGGGCGGCTTTTCCGATCCTCTGATGGATTGTAAAGAATGTCATGAGAGATTTCGCGCCGATCAGTTGATCGAAGCATTTGCGGAAGAAAACAATGTGGAATTGGACGGTTCCGTGGACGGATGGGACAAAGATAAGATGGAAGGCTTTATCAAAGAGCATTCCGTACCATGTCCGACTTGTGGAAAACACAATTTTACCGAGATCCGTCAGTTCAATCTGATGTTTAAGACATTCCAGGGTGTTACCGAAGATGCGAAAAATACCGTATATCTTCGTCCCGAGACGGCACAGGGAATATTTGTAAACTTTAAAAATGTACAGAGAACATCCCGTAAAAAAGTACCATTTGGTATTGGTCAGATCGGTAAATCTTTCCGAAATGAAATTACACCGGGTAACTTTACTTTCCGTACCCGTGAATTTGAGCAGATGGAACTGGAGTTCTTCTGTGTACCGGATACCGACCTTGAATGGTTCTCTTACTGGAAAGAATTTTGTATCAAATGGCTTCAGGATCTTGGCATCAAAGAAGATGAGATGCGTGTGCGCGACCATGATAAAGAAGAACTTTCTTTCTACAGTAAGGCGACAAGTGATATTGAGTTCCTGTTCCCATTTGGCTGGGGCGAACTCTGGGGTATCGCAGACCGTACAAATTACGATCTGACACAGCACCAGAATGTATCCGGTGAGGATATGAGTTATTTTGATGATGAGAAAAAAGAAAAATACATTCCATACGTTATTGAGCCATCTCTGGGTGCTGACCGTGTGACACTGGCATTCCTTTGCAGCGCATATGACGAAGAAGAGTTAGAAGGTGGAGATACACGTACCGTAATGCACTTCCATCCGGCTTTGGCACCGGTTAAGATTGGTGTGCTTCCACTTTCCAAGAAACTCAACGAAGGGGCAGAAAAAGTATTTGAAGAATTGAGCAAATATTATAATTGTGAATACGATGACCGTGGAAACATCGGTAAGAGATACCGCCGTCAGGATGAGATCGGTACCCCATTCTGCATTACCTATGACTTTGATTCCGAGGAAGACGGTATGGTTACGGTTCGTGATCGTGATACGATGGAGCAGGAGCGTATTAAGATCACAGATCTGAAAGCTTATTTTGAAGAGAAATTCACATTTTAAAGGAGTGTAAAAGCGTGAAGACTTATTTGTACAATACCCTTTCTAAGAAAGTGGAAGAGTTTGTTCCCAATGAGCCGGGAAAAGTGGCTATGTATACCTGTGGACCGACGGTGTATCATTTTGCCCATATCGGAAATCTCCGCAGTTATATCATGGAAGATGTGCTTGAAAAATATCTGCGTTTTGCCGGATATGATGTAAAGCGTGTTATGAATATTACAGATGTCGGACATCTGTCGAGTGACGGAGATACCGGAGAAGACAAGATGCTCGCCGGTGCGAAGAGAGAGCACAAATCGGTAATGGATATCGCAAAATTCTATGCGGATGCGTTTTTTGATGATTGTAAAAAACTGGAAATCAAACGTCCGGATGTTGTAGAACCGGCTACCAATTGTATCAATGAATTTATCCACATGATCGAGGTGCTTTTGGAAAAAGGGTACGCCTATGTTGCGGGTGAAAATGTATATTTTGATACTTCAAAGTTAGAAAATTATTATGTATTGTCTTCCCAGAACGAAGAAGACCTTCAGGTCGGAGTTCGTGATGATGTAGAAGAAGATGCAAATAAACGCAATAAAACAGATTTTGTACTCTGGTTTACAAAGTCAAAATTTGACAATCAGGAATTGAAATGGGAAAGCCCATGGGGTGTTGGATATCCCGGCTGGCATATTGAGTGTTCCAGTATCAGTATCAAACATCTGGGAGAATACATGGACATTCACTGTGGCGGTGTGGACAATATTTTCCCACATCATACCAATGAAATCGCGCAGAGCGAATCGTATCTGGGACATAAATGGTGTAATTACTGGTTCCATGTCAACCATTTAAAGACCAATGGCGGAAAGATGAGTAAATCCAAAGGAGAATTTCTTACGGTTTCCCTTTTGGAGGAAAAAGGGTATAACCCGATGGTATACCGTATGTTCTGCTTACAGTCGCATTACCGCAAACCGCTTGAATTTTCTTATGAGGCATTGGACAATGTGGCGACCGCTTATGAAAAACTGTTAAAACGGATCAAAGCGATTCCGGAAGAAGGAGAAGTAAATGCGGATCAGGTGGCTGCTTACCATGAAAAATTTGGCGAGGCAGTCGGAAACGATATGAATACGTCGATGGGACTTACGATCGTGTATGATCTGCTGAAAGAAGATTTTTCCGGTGCGACCAAGAGAGCGATCCTTGCGGATCTGGATACGGTATTATCTCTGGAACTTACCAAACCGTGGGAGGATGCCGGAGAAGAAGTCGATGAAGAATTGAGTGCTTTTGTGGAAGGAAAGATCGCAGAGCGTGCGGCAGCGAAAAAGGCAAAAGATTTTGCCAAAGCCGATGCCATCCGCGATGAACTCAAAGCAAAAGGAATCTTAATAAAAGATACAAGAGAAGGCGTTGTCTGGGAGAAAATCGGAGAATAAGCGTAACAAAACCGTTACGAATAAACGAAGAAAGCGAGGAGGCGTTGTACGTTTCCCCGCTTTCCTTATATGAGGAGTTGAAAGATGTTTCATATTGCCCTATGTGATGATGAAAAAAAGTATTGTGAAGAAATGCAGCAAAAAATAAACCGATACGCTGAAAAAAATGACTGCGAGATCTGTGTGGATTGTTATTACAGCGGTGAAGCATTGTGGCTGGCTTATGAGAAACAGTACGATATATTGATTCTGGATGTAGAGATGACGGGGATTGACGGAGTGCATCTGGCAGAAAATATTCGAAAGACCGACGAGGAAGTGGTTATCATTTTTTCCACGTCGCACCGGCAGTATGCACTGGATGGCTACCGCGTTGAGGCATCCGGCTATATTGTAAAGCCATTTTCGGAGGAAACGGTAGGCAGAGAGCTGGAAAAAGCATTTCGCAGGATCCGGGAGAGCTGCTATGATCTGACGGTTTCGTTTAATGGGGAAGTTACGATGATCGCGATGAGCCAGTTACTATACGTAGAAGTGTACCGCCATAAACTGATCTATCACCTGGCAGATGGAAGGGAACTCCGGGGAACCGGGTCGCTGAAGGAAGTGAAAAAGCAGGATGCCAAAGACCTTTTGGTTCAGACACACAAAAGTTTTCTGGTAAATCTCATGTGGATCACGTCGTATCAGAGCAGTCCGCATCTTGTCTTTGTCAAGGGAAGAGAAGGCGGCGTTCCGATCAGCAAATACCGGTATGATGAATTTGTAGAAACGTATATGGAGTATTACCGGAGGAAATTAACCAGACTTTCAGAAAAAGATGCCAGATAGGCAGAAGGGATAAAATACATATGTTTTTCTTTATAACAATGATCATTGCAGGAGCAGGTACAATATTTCCGCTGCGGAAAAAGAGGGATTTTTTCCTTGGTTTGGCAGCGATGGCAATCTGTGCTTTTATTGAATTTCTATGGTATTACATTTTCCGGGAAGCCTTTTTGGCAGAACCGTATACAGTGATTTGGGAAAATATCCATGAAAATAGTATACTTGGGATTCATTTTGAATTATTATATACGACGACGGCTCTCTATACATTTTTGCTGTGGATCCTGCCGCATATGCGCCCGGAGCGGAAAGGACAGTCTGCGAGGGCGGTTTTCGAAAAGATAAGTATGGCGGTGCTTTCCCTCGTTGTACTGACGGCAGGGCTGTATTTCCAGTATACGTTTATATACATGGATGTATATAAGGTGGGATGCTGCTTTTTCCTGTGCCTGCTTTTATATGCGGTGATCCTCGTAATCTTTTTCAAAATTGAGAAGTATTATGAGATGAAAAAGCAGCAGAAAGAATATGAAGCGATGGAAAAGATCCGGATGCGCCAACTGGAATTTTATCAATCGAAAATGCTTGCCGAAGATAAGCTTCGTAAACTTACCCATGACATGAGTAAATATATGGAAGCCTTCGAAAATTTAAAGAAGGAGCAGCCGGGAGAAATACAAGGTTATATCGAACAATTAGCGGATTCCATGCAGTCTGTGGAACACAGTGTAGTTACCGGAAATGCGCTGGTAGACACGATTTTGATGGAGAAGGAAAAAGAGGCGTACAGCAAAGAAATAGACTTTCAGATCGTGGCGCAGACGACGCGTTTGTCGGAGTTTAAAAGTGTCTATTTATGTTCTGTTTTTGCCAATGCGTTAGACAATGCGATCGAGGCGTGCGACGAGGTGCCAGAGGAGAAGGCATTTGTTAAAGTAGATATTACAGAAGCGGGAGATGGCGTGTATATTCTTTTTGAAAATTCTTACCCGGAAGACCGCAAACGAAAATATTTTGAAACGTCCAAAGAAGATAAATTTCTGCACGGATTTGGGTTGAAAAACATACAAAACGGAGTGGAAAAATGCGGTGGAAATGTATCCATTCATATGGGAGCCGGGGTATTTTCTCTTTCCATCCTGCTAAATGGGATGTCAAAATGACCAGATAGGCAGACCCCCTTGTGAAGCCGGAGAAAGATTTCTATAATGTAGAAAAAAGGGGAAGGATTCCCAGAATGGAGTATACTATGAAATGTGATTATTGTAAGATTCATTATGAAGAAAGTGAGGGCGTCTGTCCAAATTGTGGCATGACACCGAGAAAGCGCTGGGCAAAGATATTATGCGCAGTTGCAGAAGTGGTTTTTTGGATGTACTGGATTATGATGATTCCTGTAGCTTGGGGGGAAGCAAGAATTGGGCATCCGGTGATTGCTTTGGTGGCAGATATCCTAGCACTGCCGTCGAGTTATTATCTGATTCGTCGCTTTCTTGGCAGAAAGCATCGCAATATGCTGGCAGGAATCCGTGCAGCTATGATTATCCTGAGTGCCTTGTTGTTTATCATTGGTTCAACCGGAAAATATCAAATGTCAGAATTTCATGTAAAACAGATGGCAGAGAGCCATTTGAAAGGTTCTTTTGCACATGATAAAACGTTTGAATACGGAACATGTGAAAGTATCAAATACTTTAGAGATGAAAATGAAAATTATGTCTATTGGGCAGAAGTAACGATGTCTTACCAGATCAAAGACGGAGAGGGAAATCCGGTTTCGAAACAACAGACATACATTATAAAATGGAATGCCACGAACGATAACTATGAATGGCATGGAATCAAGAAAGAGTAATAGTAAGGCTGTGCGGGCATTGGAGTGTTGCCTGCACAGCCGTTTTTATGATATATTCTGATGGCACGTATTATTCAAACTGCAGCCATTCCAGATCGAATTTACATCCCGGAAGGAAGATCAGGTTCAGGTTATAATCTCCGGATACCGGTTCCAATTCGAAGGTCTGTACCTGCGATTCGCCGCTGTAAGGGAAATCGACGATCTGGTTGATGACAGCATCGCTGCCGTCTGCCGGAACAAATCTTACATGGATCGTATTCATTTCAATATGCGAACGGCCACAGATGGTAATCTGGTGGAAGCCATCTTTTGTAAAATGCATATTGGTATATTCTACCGTTACGTTGTTTCCAATCTCGCGGATGGCATCGCCATCGATCGTAAACATATCTCCCGTAACATTGGCGCAGTCGGAGCCAAGAAGTTTTGCGTAGGCTTTTTCTACCTTTGTGAAATAGAAGCCTTGCAGAGACATCTTGATTTCCGGATAAACGACGATGGAGATCGTCTGAACACCTTTGAGTCGTTTGCTTAATGTAAATACATTTTCCTGATAGTGGTTGTACCAGCTCTTCGCCTCGTAGGTTGCCTGAAGCAGACATTCGCCGGTGGCACAGGTAGTTCCCGGAACCGCAGGTTCGGTGATGCTTCCCTTTTCAGAAGGAAGCCCCGGAGTACCAAGCCATACTTCAACCGGAAGCACATCGCTAAAGGAAAAAATTGGAAGATGAATCTCGTCGGAACCGTAATCGCCAAAATCAATATTTTCAAACGTTACCACAGTACGGTCGTTTCCGGTGATATAGACACCACCCTGGAAGCTTAAGATCAAGCCGTCATCGGAACTTTCGGAGTAGTCAATGGCGGATACGATCTTATAAGGATCGTGTGTGGCATCTCCGAGTCCGGTTACTTCAAATTCCAGTTCGGAGATCACTTCGACGTGGTCTAAGCCGTTGCAGCAGGTACAGCACAGACGAAATTCGCCATCGCCGACGGCTTGGATCGAAGCGGTATTTGTCTCTTTGTCCACGGTGATCTTTACTGCGTTACTCTGTACGCCGTTAAGTGTGACTGCCTTAAATTCAATGTCCCGGTAGGTTGCATTTTCCGGATAAATTTTTGCCGTTACAACGGTTTCTTTATGTTCGGCATCTAAAATTGAAGTGCCCTGATTGGTCAGTTCAATCTTTCGAACCGGAATTTCATTCGTGCGATCCGGAATTAAAATGCCACTTTCTAATGTTTTTTCAGCGAGTGAATATGTCGTATTTTCCATCTGACAGGAGATGCCGTCCGGAACGATTTCGGCAGGTACTGCCTGTAGTGTCAGATGGGCATCCGGCAGAGATGGGGAACTAACGGTTACCTGAATGTCGCCGGATTCTGTTTTAGCGGCGATGATCGCCAGTAGTTTTCCGCTGAATAATTTGCGGCTGGTTCCTTTGTATTGGTCAAAATCAGAACTGTCGCCGTTGTCAAGACCGATCAGACGACCGGCACCGGTTACGGATACATTCATACGGCTTCGTGCATTGGCGACGAGGATACCGTTCGCATCCAGTGTGTCAATGGTGACAAAGATCAGATCTTCGCCGTCTGCCGTCAGCGTCTCCTTGTCCGGGGTAAGACGGATGCTTGCCGGATCGCCGAAGGACTGCTGCCGGTCTCTTGCGATCACATTGCCTTCTTCGTCGTACGCAACGGCTTCAATCATGCCTTTGCTGTAAGGGATCTGCCAGTCGCCGGAAAGCGTCGTGCCATGAGCATGGTCGATCTCAACGATGCCCTGACTCTGTCCCTGATAGAAGAGTTCTACTTTCGGGGCATTGGAGAAGATACGTACATCGATCAGCTGTCCTTCGTTGAAATCCCAGTAAGGCAGAAGATGTACCATCGGTTTTTTCTTATAATCTGTCCATTCTGCCTGATACAGATAGAACGTGTCTTTTGGAAAGCCGGCAGTATCGACCTGGCCAAAATACGAATTTTTGGTAAAATATGGGGTTGGCTCGCCCAGGTAATCAAAGCCGGACCAGAGATACTGTCCAAAGCAGAATTCACGGTCGCGGTGAGCAATGATCGTATGCTCGGAATTTTTTGCCCCCCAGTTTGTCGTGCAGTTTCCGAGAGTCGAACATTGCAGGTCATCAAAAGTTAAAAGACGGTTGGAAAGAGGAAAATGATAGATGCCGCGGCTTTGTACGGTGGCACTTGTCTCACTTCCGAATATTTTCCAGTCCGGATATTTTTCATGATGTTCGTCATAACATTTATCAAGATAATTGTAGCCGACGAGATCGATCACTTCGCCGGTGCGCTGGGCAGCTTCCCATTCGATGTAATTGGATGCCAGTGTCGTATACGCATTTTTGCGGTAATCGAGTTCGCGGACGGCGTTATGAAGTTCTTTCGTCAGTTCCAGACCGCGGTCAAAATGGGTATCATAAATCTCATTTCCAATTCCCCAGATGAAGACGCAAGGGTGGTTGCGGTCCTGGCGAACCCAGCTTGTCAGATCCTTTTTCCACCAGTCTTTAAAGTCATTGCCATAGTCATAATCGGTTTTGGTGCGCTCCCACATATCAAAACTCTCCGTATACAGGAGAAGTCCCAGTTCATCGCAGAGATTCAGCATATGTTCCGGCGGCATATTGTGCGCGTTTCGGATCGAATTTACACCCATTTCCTTTAACGTGAGGAGCTGGCGGCGGAGTGCTGCTTTGTTCATGGCGGCACCAAGGGAACCAAGGACGTGGTGTTCACACGTACCATTGATCTTTACGTGGCGGCCATTTAAGAAAAATCCCTTATCTGCATCAAACGCAATGTCACGGAATCCCAGATTCTGGGTAATGGAATCCGTAAGAGTATCGCCCACATACAAAGAAGTGCGGATCTGATACAGATTTGGCTCTTCAATATCCCATAATTTTGGCTCAATGACGGTCAGTACCTGTTTGTCAACCTGAACGGAATCCGAAAAGTGTATGCTGCTTTCGTGGGTCGTCACAAGAGTGCCGTCGGCATCAAAAATCTCGTGGCAGATCCGGCCGTCGGAAGCTGTTCCCTTCTCATCAATAAATTCAGTATCCATAAATACTTCCCACGTTTTGCCAAGCTGCTTGGTGGAAAGATATGTTCCGTTATGTACGAGATGCGCCGCAGGAGAAGTCAAAAGCCACACATCGCGGTAGATGCCCGAACCCGGATACCAGCGGCTGTTTGGCAGATGGTATTCGTTGCGGACAAGGAGTTCGTTGTCGCCGTCCTGTAATTCGTCGGTCAGATCAACGACAAATTCGGAATAGCCATGTTTCCATGTAAATATTTTCTTTTGATTGAGATAAATGGTTGTATCCATATAGACACCCTCAAAGATCAGTTCAATCTTCTGCGTGTCCGGAGCAGCCCCGTCAAGAAGCTGTTTTTTGTTAATCATTCTTCGATAACAACTTACTGCCTGTTCGTACAGGTTTTCTGTATCATAGATCATCCAGTCATGGGGAAGATCTACCGGCGTCCAGGACGTGATTTGAAATAAAGTTTCGGTCGGAGTGTCCAGAGGAAACTTGCAAAACGTCCAGTTGTCATTCAGTCGTTTTTTCATTCGATAAATCCTGCCTTTCATTTTTCCAAAGAGGTAACGATTCAGGTCTCCCCACTCCCCATTCGCATTTCGAACACTTCGTGTTCTTTCCCGTCTTTGACAAGGCTAAAAATGCTCATGTGGGGAGAGGGCCCGATGTGCGGAAAACCAATGTTTTTTACGTGCAAGCACGACAATCCATTGTTTTTTTGCACATCAGCCCTGAATAGTTACAAAATGTTTTGCACTTTAACAATAATTATATTATACTAGTAGTATGGTTTCAAGAAAAAATAGAAATTTGGAGCGAAAAATGCAAATTTGTAAAATGAGTGGCAGACAGATAAATCAGGCATTGGAACTGATACGGAACGTGTTTGATGAATGCGATAAAGAAGACTATGAAGATATGGGAATTCTGTCATTTTATCATTTTATCCGCAGAGAGCAGATCGAAGAACGAGTGCAGAGCGGAGAGATGGTATTTTTTGGTGCCTATGAAGAGTCTGAGCCGATTGGTGTGATTGCGATGCGGGATGGTTTTCATGTGAGTCTGCTGTTTGTAGAAAAAAACTGGCAGAGGCGGGGGATAGGGAAAAAGCTGGTTCGGCGCGGTGTGGCGTATTGTCTGGAGAAAAATCCGCAGCTGAAGGCAGTTACCGTCAGTGCGTCGCCGAAAGGAAAAAGAGCGTACGAGGCGATGGGATTTCGGGCTTTGACACCGGAGCAGAAAAAACAGGGGATGCGTTTTACGCCGATGCGGCTTGAGTTATAGAGAAGGCGAACAGGAGGCAGCGATGAGACAGAATATAGATGACCGAATGCAGAAAGAAAATAAGGATAATTTTAATATACAGTCATTGAAAAAAGGCTTGTTATTTGGTACCAAAATCTGTAAAAAAACGTGGACGTATAAGATTGTTGCGGCAGATGAGACATACGCAGCAATGCTTGGAATACCAGCTTCCCAGAAGGAAGAAGCAGTAGGGATGGAGATGCCGGATATCATTCATCCCAATGATCTTGGCAGAGTCGTGAAAGAATCTCTTTTGGAGATACAGGGAAGTGGGAAATACGACTGCAAATATCGAATGAAAAATGCAGACGATGAATATCACTGGGTACGGGATATCGGAGAACGTTTTTGGATTGACGATCAGGAATATATTCAATGTACGGTAATTGATATTGATGAGAAGGAGACGCTGATCCGCCAGCGCGATGTTACGTACGAAAGTATGCCGGGTGGCGTTATCTTTGTTGTTATCGGAAAGGATAATTTTTACATCCGTGAGGCAAATCAGCATTATTTTGATATGTTTGGTGTGGAACGAGAGGAATATCTTGGTTCTTCCGGAAAATATACATTCCCGGAGGATCTTCCGAAACTCCGTGAACATTTTGTACGGCAGGCGAAAAAACGGGAACCACTGGATTATGAGTTCCGTACGCGCTTGGAGGAAGACGGCGAGATCGTGTGGTATCGTATCATCGGAAATTATATTGATTCCAGAGAGCAGGGCGAAGAATATCTCTGTATCATGATGGATATTACAACGAGAAAGACGATTCAGTATGAACTTATCAAAGAAAAAGAACGATATGAGAGAACATTAAACAGTTCGGCAGATCTGTTGTTTGAATACAATGTGCGGCATAAGAGATTCCGGATCCTTGGGCAGAATTATATTTCTGACGATACAAAACTTGCGCTGGAAGACAGTATGGATGAAGATTACCGGGAAATTTTGTTTCGGGATGATATTGTATTCCGGGGGGATCGTAATAAGATCAAGCAGTTTATAAGAGGACAGATTTCCTGCAACGATACTGTCCGTCTGCTCACGAAAAATACAGAGACCGGGAAAGTATACTATGATAATTATGAATTGTTTTTAAATAAGATCATGGTAAAAGAGAAACCGATCCGTGTGATTGGGTATGCGAAAAAGGTAAGTTATAACGCAGTGCCCGTCACGGAGAGGCAGCAGCTGCATGAAATTTTTGATGAACAGATTGTAAAGGATTACAGTTTTATTTTAAAAATTGACGTGCCGACGGGGGCTTTTGAACCGTATTTTGTCGAAAAAGCGGATTATGAGTCCTATACGGGAAACCGCTATTATTCCTCTTTCTTAAAATGGTGGTGCAATACGTATGTGTGTGAAAAAGACCGCAAGGAGATCAGCTTCTTTTTGAAGTTAGATGAGATGCTGCGAATCCTTCATTCGGGAGAGCCGAAGGGCTACCGTTTCTGTCAGGTAGAAACGAAGGATTCTCAAAGAAAACATAAATTGTGTGGTTTCTCTTTTTACGGATCGGATATCAATACGGTGCTTCTTGTTGTACGTGATGTAAGCCAGATCCGGGAAGAAGAAGTATATCAGAAAGAAGCGAGCCAGAAACTGCTTACAGACGCTCTGACTGAGGCGAGGGCGGCTGTGAAAGGACGTCAGGTACTGATGAAATATCTGGCAGATGAAATGGAAAGTCCGATTGGAAAGATGAAAGATCTTTTGCTGGAGCCGGAAAACCCGGAACTTCTTACGCAGCTGGAACGTTGTGTGGAATATATGAGTGAGATGATCGGAGGCATGAAAGAGTATCAGCTTCTACAGACTCCGTTTGGAAAGAGCAATGATGCTTTCAATCTATATGCCCTCTGCACCGAAGTATGTGAGGAGGAGCGGAAGATTTCACTGGGACTTGATATATCGATTCAGGAAGTCATTGACCTGCCAATCCATCAGGAATATTATATGTATGGAGAACGGTTTAAGGAAATTCTTGTCAACCTTTTGGGGAATGCTGTAAAATATGCCCCAAAGGGAAGTGCGGTAAAAATTTATATTCAGGAAACGAATATTGAAACAGACCGCTGTGTGATCCGGATCCGAATGGAAGATGAGGGGCCGGTCATCAATGAAAAATATTTTGAGAGAATGTTGGATAATTCGTATGATTACAATATCAATGAAAAAATGATCGCTCTTGGCGGCAGCGGATTTTCAGCTTCGCTGGTTGCTAAAATAACAGAACTTCTCGGTGGTACGATCGAATTTCGAAAAGGCGCAATGGAAAGCAATGTGGTGGAAATTTCCATTCCGGTATTGTATTATAATAAAAACCAGTTCTTCCAGGGAGAGGAGCATAAAGAAGAAGTGATCGAAGAAGTAAATATGCACGGACAGGGCATCCTTCTTGTTGAAAATGCAGAGCAGAGAGAGTCATTGACTGCCTCCCTTCTACAGGTAAATGGAGCTGTCGTCTATGAGGCGTCGTCCGGTGAAATGGCGATGGAACTGCTGGAGAAATTTAATTCCGGTCAGATTACGGCGGTTCTTATGGACAAGGATCTGGAAGATATGAAATGCTATGAACTTGCCAGACAGATTCGGTTTCAGAAGGACAGAGTTTATGGTAAATTGCCGATCCTGCTTATGTTAGATGGAATTGAGCAGGAAGATAACCGTTTGAATATGCTCAGCGGGATCAATGCGACGATCCATAAGCCGATGAATCTTTCAAAACTATTGTGGATGATAGAAAATTTACAGGGGAAAGGAGTCTGATCACGATGAAAAAGGTACTCACGATAGCCGGTTCGGATTGCAGCGGTGGTGCCGGAATCCAGGCAGATTTAAAGACAATCGGAGCCTTTGGATGTTATGGAATGAGTGTCATTACTGCGGTCACTGTGCAGAATACGTGCGGAGTAAAGGCGGTTTATCCGGTAGAGGCAGAAGTTGTCCGGCAGCAGTTCGAAGCAGTGTGTGAAGATATTTTTCCGGATGCGGTAAAGATTGGGATGCTTTGCAATGAACAAATTATTGAAGCGGTGGCGCAAACGATCGAAGTGATCCGTAAAATGCCGGTGGTACAACCCAAGATCGTACTGGATCCGGTACTCGTATCGACAAGTGGAAGAGCACTGCTGGAACCGCAGGCAAAAGAGGCATTACAAACCCGTCTGCTTCCGTTAGTGGATCTTGTCACACCAAATCTTGCTGAAACAAAAGTGCTTTGTAATACGGAAAAAATGGAATTGCCGGAGAGAGAAGCAGCAGGAAGAAAACTGGCAGAAGCGAATGCCTGTGCCGTGCTGATCAAAGGCGGACATGGCAGAGAATATGGCGATTCGGATGCACAGGATCTTTTGATCCCGGGGACGAACAAGCCGGCGGTATGGTTTCACGCTCCTTTTATTGAAAATCCGAATACACATGGAACCGGCTGCACGTTATCTTCTGCGATCGCCTGCGCACTGGCAGAAGGAAATACGCTGGAACAGAGTGTACAAAAGGCAAAAGAGTATCTGACCGGTGCGATTGCTGCCGGACTGGATCTGGGAGCCGGCAATGGTCCCTTGAATCATTTTTACCAGAATGAAAGGATAGAAAAAAATGGCAATTGATGTAAAAAATAAAAAAACGTCTCTTGACGAAGAAGCCGCAATTTATGAAAAGCGGGATGAAACAGAGAGTGGAAAAAGCAGATGGAAGAAGATGAATCGGAGCCAGAAGATCACACAGTTTAAAACGTACTATCTGCGCCCGCTTATTGTCGGTGTTTTGATTTTATGTGTGATCGGATTCTTTATTTATAAAGATGTTATCACAAAAAAAGACATTGCGTTCCGCTGTGCGATCGTGAATGAAGTGGCGACGGAAATACCGGTCAATGCCTTTTCGGATGAGTTTACGCAGTATATGAAATTGGATCCGGATAAAAATTTATCGTCATTTCATTTATATTATACCGATACCCAGCTGGCTCAAAAAGTCGGTGCTTCGACGGCGAGTGATCTGTCGCAGATTTCTTCTCTGATCTATGCTTCTCTGCTGGATGGCATGATTGCAGGGGAAAAAGATTTTACGACATATCACAACAATGGCTTTTTTGTAGACCTCAATGAATTTCTGTCAGAAGAGGAGTTAAAGGCGATTGAGCCGTATCTGTATATTCCGGACGGCGAAAAAAATACGGAAAAGCATGCGTATGGTGTCTACCTGGAAAAGAGCGAGCGGTATAACAGTATTTTCCAGGGGGGCGGCGGAGTGGTTCAGAAGCCGATTTATGGGATTATTACTAATTCGGAGAACACCGAACGCGGCAGATATTTTCTGTATTATCTCTTTCCGGAATTACAGAAATTAGGGAATCCAATCACATAAAAGGAGTAGAAAACTACTTCTTTTGTGTAATCTTTGCAAATAAGGGTTGACATTTGAAAATAATTGTCCTATAATGGCAATCGTAAACGACAAAGACGTCAAGCAAATGAAATTCACGACATGGACGTCAAGCAAATGAAATTCATTTGCCTTGGCGTTTTTTTTGTTTTCATCCTATTTTTTGCTGGCAGATAGGCGCGGCTGGGTGAATAGAGAAATACCGATCTAAGTCGCAGGAAACCAATTAAACAAGGAGGAATCTTTATGACAGACGAAATTTTAAGTGTAATAAGTGACCAGGTATTTGGTGTCTGGTTTTTGATCGGAGCCGCCCTTGTATTCTGGATGCAGGCCGGATTTGCAATGGTTGAGGCAGGTTTTACCAGAGCAAAAAATACAGGTAACATTATTATGAAAAACCTGATGGATTTTTGTATTGGAACAGTAGTATTTATTTTACTGGGATTTGGATTGTTTCTCGGTGATGACATCGGTGGAATCATCGGAAAACCAAATTTCGCAATCTTTACGGATTATGCAAACTTTGACTGGTCCGGATTCGTATTTAACTTAGTATTCTGTGCGACGACAGCGACCATCGTTTCCGGAGCAATGGCAGAGAGAACGAAGTTCCTTTCTTACTGTATCTACTCCGCAGTAATTTCCGCAGTGATCTATCCAATCGAAGCTCACTGGACATGGGGCGGCGGCTGGTTAGCACAGATGGGATTCCATGATTTTGCCGGTTCGAACTGTATTCATATGGTTGGTGGTATCTCGGCATTGATTGGAGCGTATCTCCTCGGACCTCGTATCGGTAAGTTTAAGAAGAAAAAAGACGGAAGTATCAAAGTTGGTGCATTTCCGGGACATAATATCGCACTTGGTGCCCTTGGTGTATTTATCTTATGGCTTGGCTGGTACGGATTCAATGGTGCAGCAGCAACGTCTGTACCACAGTTGGGAGCGATCTTTGTAACCACAACGATCGCACCTGCAGTAGCCACTGTAGTATGTATGATCTTTACCTGGATAAAATATGGTAAACCGGATGTTTCGATGTGTTTGAATGCATCCCTTGCCGGCCTGGTAGCAATCACAGCACCTTGTGATGTAACCGATGCTTTTGGAGCAACGATCGTCGGAGCTGTTTCCGGTGTACTTGTTGTATTCGGTGTATGGCTTCTTGATTACAAATTACGTATTGATGACCCGGTTGGAGCCGTGGCAGTACATATGATGAATGGTATCTGGGGTACTTTGGCAGTTGGTCTCGTTGCTACGGATACAGCACCAACGTATTCTTTGGCAGGAGCCAATGGAGAGAAACTTCTCGGATTGTTCTATGGCGGTGGATTTAAGCTTCTCGGTATTCAGTTTACCGGTATGCTTTGTACCGCATTGTGGACAGCTATTACTATTACGATTACATTCCTTGTGATCAAGAAAACAGTTGGTCTTCGTGTTACAGCAGAAGAGGAAATTGCAGGACTCGATGCAACAGAACACGGTTTGGAATCCGCTTATTCCGGATTTGTTATCTCGGATAGCGTAAATACAATTGGTGACAGCGCATTGGCAGCCATCGCAGCATCCGCACCGGAACCGGAAGAAAAGAAAGTTCCTATGGACGATGCCGTACCGGTACAGGTTCGCGAGCCAAAAGAGACATTGGCATCCGATGTCAAATTGTCGAAAGTTACCATTATTTGTAAGCAGAATAAGTTTGAGGATCTGAATACCTCCCTCAACGAGATTGGCGTCAAAGGTCTGACGGTGACACAGGTACTTGGATGTGGTACACAGAAAGGAAAAGCAGAGTACTATCGTGGTGTACCGGTTGAATTCTCCCTGCTTCCTAAGATCAAAGTGGAAGTTGTCGTAAGTGCCGTGCCGGTGAAAACGGTTATTGATGCAGCAAAACAGGCATTGTATACCGGACATATCGGAGATGGTAAGATCTTTGTATACGATGTGGAAGATGTTGTCAAAGTCAGAACGGGTGAAACCGGATTTGATGCTTTGCAGGATGACAAATAGAATAAAAAACGTATTATCATAAGTTCTCAAATAAAAAAAGAATGGTTCCTTTATCAATTGGATAACGGAACCATTCTTTTTGGTGTGCGTCAAGTACTGCACATTTATTCGTTTATTTCATATTTATCGTAATGTTTCTCGCTTCTTGCGATGTAGAGTGTGTTCTTGTGATTGATTGCAAAATAGCGGAGGATGCAGTTGTCACCCAGAGTATTATTTTTCATGCTCTCAATGCTTGCCGCGGAGATGCTGTTGTAAGTTGCTGCATATCTGGCAGCAATGTCACCAGATCCCTCTTTATGACCCTTGGCGTAAAATGGCATATAAACACCATCGATCTTATTTTCTGAGATGATCGGATCAATCACACCGCCACGCATATAAATGGCAAATTTTTCTTTTTGAATGTCATTTGTGCTCCAGCCTTTTACGGTATCGATGGTATTTCCCTTGATAACCGCATTTTTCCAGTTTAACATCATGATCGGACTTTGAACGGAGTCTTTAAAAGTACAGCCAAGAATCTGAACATTGGTATGGTATTTATTTGGCGAAAAACGATGAGTGTCAATGCCGCGGTGTAGGTTATAGAACCCACAGTTTTGAATTGTGACATTGAGAACCGGTGTCTTGTCAAATTTGGAATATTTTCCGTTAAAACCATTGGTTACTTTATCCGGGGTATCGAGGTTGATCGCACAACGTTCTCCGCTCAAATTGTTTTTAAAGGTGCAATTTTGAACCGTAACGTCTTTGGAAGCGGTTACTTCGATAAAATGTCCGTCGCGGAGATTAGTAAAGGTAATGTTATCGATCAGTACATTTTTACAGTGTGGCACACGGATTGCTTCACTTTTATTACAGCCGCTGAGATTCATGATTACCGTACCCTCTCCGATAATCTGAATATTTTTTTCACCGTTGTACTTGCCCACAACTCCTTTTTTGTTAATGCGGGAAGAACGTACACATTCAAACATAACATGACCGGCTTTCAGCTTTTTGGTGTGAGAATTGCCAATCTTATTCATGACAACACCGTCTTGAAGCACGATTTTTACGTTAGAAGGTACTAACAGAGCATTGCTGATGTTATAGGTACCTTTTTTGATTGTCAGTGTTCCACCGCCTTTTTTCGACATTTCGTCAAGGTAGGAGCGGAGTGTGAGATAATGTTTGGTATACTTATTGTATACCGGATTTTTGACATACTTGTTTTTGTAAGGTTTACTGGATGTGCTTACCGTAAAATCCTTTTTTGCCTGAGCCGGCGCGGACACCGTCAGGGCAAACGCAGAAAATAGAAGCAGAAGTCCCAGTAGTTTTGTGAAATGTTTCATAATAATAAATCCTCCTTTAGTTATTCATTATTCTGGCTTACTTCGCTTAAGACCAGTCCCTCATTCCGGTCTAACACAGTCTGAATGCTCCAAGGGTGGGTAAAGAGCAGAAGTGGCCGTTCTTTAAAATCTTTGACACGCTTGGCATCCGAAGTAAGTGACAGACTGTTTACATCAATATCTTCGTTTTCAATCCAGCGGACATGCTCATAAGGAAGCTGGTCCATGCGGATCTCTACATTGTATTCGTTTTGCAGGCGGTATTGCAGTACCTCAAACTGAAGGGCACCGACTACGCCGACGATGATCTCTTCCATACCGGTATTAAATTCCTGGAAGATCTGGATGGCACCTTCCAGTGCAATCTGCGTGATTCCTTTCATAAACTGCTTACGTTTCATCGTATCGACCTGGCGAACACGGGCAAAATGTTCTGGTGCAAAGGTTGGGATACCGGCAAAACGGATCGGTTTTTTGGATTTGCATAATGTATCTCCGATGGAAAAAATACCCGGGTCAAAAATACCGATGATGTCACCGGCGTATGCTTCCTCCACATGTTTGCGTTCCTGTGCCATCATCTGCTGCGGCTGGGAAAGACGGATCTTTTTGCCACCCTGTACATGGGTTACTTCCATACCGGCTGTAAATTTGCCGGAGCAGATGCGCATAAATGCGATTCGGTCGCGGTGTGCTTTATTCATATTTGCCTGAATCTTAAAGACAAAGGCAGAAAAATCTTCCGAAAATGGATCAATGACTTCGTCTCCGGACATACGGGGAAGAGGAGATGTGGTCATTTCCAGAAAATGCTGTAAAAAGGTCTCTACACCAAAATTTGTCAAGGCAGAACCGAAGAAGACAGGAGAAAGTTTTCCGGCACGTACTTTTTCTAGATCAAATTCGTCGCTTGCGCCATCCAGCAATTCAATTTCATCGACCAGAATATCATGATATTCTTTTGTAATCAGGTCATCCAGTCCGCTGTCGCCTAATTTGGCTTCAATGGACTCAATCTTATGTCCGTTGTCAGAAGGAAGAAACCGAGAGATGGTTTTGGTGTTCCGGTCATAAACTCCCTTGAAATTCTTTCCGGAACCGATCGGCCAGTTGATCGGACAAGTACGGATTCCCAGCACATTTTCAATCTCGTCGATCAGTTCAAAAGGATCTTTTGCCTCACGGTCCATTTTATTAACAAAGGTAAAAATAGGAATCCCACGCATGACGCAGACTTTAAACAGTTTGATCGTCTGTGCCTCGACACCTTTGGAACCATCGATTACCATAACGGCAGAATCGGCAGCCATTAAGGTACGATACGTATCTTCAGAGAAGTCCTGGTGTCCCGGGGTATCCAGAATGTTGATGCAGAATCCATCATAATTAAACTGCAATACAGAGGAAGTGACGGAAATTCCTCTTTCCTTTTCAATCTCCATCCAGTCGGAGACGGCATGTTTGGCGGCTTTCCTGCCTTTTACGGAACCGGCAAGGTTGATCGCCCCTCCATATAATAAGAACTTTTCGGTCAAAGTTGTTTTACCGGCATCCGGGTGAGAGATGATGGCAAACGTACGCCGCTTTTCGATTTCCTGTTTCAAATTGTTACTCATAAGTCAAACTCCATTCTTCTTTATAAAAAACAAGTCCTGAATCGTTACTAAAAGAAAAAGCTCTGAACAACTACTGCCATTCAAAGCTTTTCTCGTAACTGGGCTACAAGGATTCGAACCTTGAAAATGCTGGAGTCAGAGTCCAGTGCCTTACCGTTTGGCGATAGCCCAATGTCAACCGACAAGTGATATTATACAACAAGAAAATTTAAAATGCAAGCCTTTTTTTCAAAAAAAACAAAAAAATTTTATTTCCTATTAAAGGGCGAAATTCTCTTGACAAGATCAGGGTGCTAATAGTAGAATAGATACAATATACAAAAAAGATTAATAAGAAAAGGAGAGACGAAAAAAATGGGTAAGATTATTGGTGAAGGCATTACATTTGACGACGTTTTATTGGTTCCGGCGTATTCGGAAGTCATTCCTAACCAGGTAGAGTTAAAAACTCATTTGACAAAAAAGATTGAATTGAACATTCCTATGATGAGTGCAGGAATGGATACGGTTACGGAACACCGCATGGCGATCGCGATGGCGCGTCAGGGTGGTATTGGGATTATCCACAAAAATATGACAATTGAGCAGCAGGCAGAAGAGGTTGACAAGGTAAAACGTTCTGAGAATGGAGTTATTACAGATCCATTTTATTTGTCTCCGGAGCATACATTGGAAGATGCTAATAATTTAATGGCAAAATTCCGCATTTCCGGTGTACCGATCACAGAGGGAAGAAAACTGGTCGGCATCATTACAAACCGTGATCTCAAGTTCGAGACAGATTTTTCGAAAAAGATCAAAGAGAGCATGACATCCGAAGGGCTTGTTACAGCTAAAGAGGGAATTACCTTAGATGAGGCAAAACAGATTCTTGCCAAAGCCCGTAAGGAAAAACTTCCGATTGTAGATGATGAAGGAAATCTGAGCGGATTGATCACGATCAAAGACATTGAAAAACAGATCAAATATCCAAATTCCGCAAAAGACGCACAGGGAAGACTTCTCTGTGGTGCCGGTGTTGGTGTTACGGCTAACATTATGGAACGTGTTGATGCACTGGTAAAAGCAAAAGTCGATGTTATCGTTATTGATACCGCACACGGTCACTCTGCTAACGTTCTCCGTGTTGTTAAGATGGTACGTGAGGCATATCCGGATCTTGGCATTATCGCTGGTAATGTGGCAACAGGAGAGGCAACAAAGGCATTGATCGAAGCTGGCGTAGACGCTGTTAAAGTAGGTATCGGACCGGGATCGATCTGTACGACACGTGTTGTAGCCGGTATCGGTGTTCCTCAGGTGACAGCAATCATGGATTGTTATGAAGCAGCAAAACCATATGGTATTCCAATTATTGCAGACGGTGGTATTAAGTACTCCGGTGATATGACAAAAGCCATCGCCGCAGGAGCAAATGTCTGTATGATGGGAAGTATCTTTGCAGGATGCGATGAGAGTCCGGGAACGTTCGAATTGTTCCAGGGAAGAAAATATAAAGTTTACCGTGGTATGGGATCCATCGCTGCGATGGAAAATGGAAGTAAAGACCGTTATTTCCAGCAGGATGCGAAAAAACTTGTTCCGGAAGGGGTAGAAGGACGAGTTGCTTACAAAGGAACCGTCGAAGATACGGTATTCCAGCTGATCGGTGGTATCCGTTCCGGTATGGGATATTGTGGTGCGAAGACAATCGAAGATCTGAAAGAAAGCGGAAGATTTGTTAAGATTTCGGCAGCATCTTTGAAAGAAAGCCATCCACATGACATTCATATCACGAAAGAGGCACCAAACTACAGTGTCGAATAAAAGAGTATACCGGCGCAGAAAACGGCGTCGTATGAGTAAAAAAGGGCGCTATGCTGCGATTGTTGGCATAGCAGCCCTTGTTCTTTTTGCCATGCTGCTTACCGTCTTTGGAATCCGCCGGCAGAAGGAAGAGCAGCGGCAGAAAGCAAAGACATACCCGGATATTCGTTTTGACGTCCGCTTTTTGGATCCCAATCCCTATTCCAGACCCCAGCTGGCATTAAAGAAGGTTCACGCCATTGTCGTACATTATACGGCAAATCCCGGAGTGGATGCGGTGGCAAACCGCAATTATTTTAACAATCTGCCAAAGGCAAATGAAAAGAAACAAAAGAAAACGTATGCGAGCAGTCATTTTGTCATTGGACTGGACGGTACGATCGTACAGTGTATTCCATTGGAAGAGATGGCTTATGCCTCGAACGATAGAAATTCCGATACGGTTTCGATTGAGTGCTGCCATAAAAAGGAAAATGGAAAATTTACCGCGCAGACACAGGCATCCCTGATACAATTGTGTACTTATCTGTGCATTAAATTTGATCTGACGGAAGAAAATCTCATACGGCATTACGATGTGACAGGAAAGGTCTGCCCCAAATATTTTGTCGAGCATCCGGAAGCGTGGGAAACGTTCAAAAAGGATGTTGGCATGGAATTGAAAAAATATCAGAATTAAAAAAACGGTATCCCGGTGAAAGATTCACCTGAGATACCGTTTTTCTCTATGTCTTATTTTGTTTTAAATTTCGAGATTGCATCTCCCAGACGATCTGCACGGATCATCAACTGGGAAGAGGCCTCATCCAAAGAAGTAAGAGCTTCGGACTGTTTGTCGGTTACGTTAGCAACCGAGGTGACAGATGCCAGTGTTTCTTCGAGAATCGCGGAAATATTTTCCATCGAGTTCAAAGTAGAAGAACCAGATGTTTCCATGTCTTTGGAACTGCTCTGAATACTTTCGAGGTATTCGGAAAGTTTTTCAATGCGCTGTTTCAATGTCTGGAAGGAATGAGCGGTTGCGGCTACGGCTTCTACCTGCTCAACGACGATTTCCTCTGCGGTCTGAGCTGTATTAACGGCCTCTTTTGTGGCTTCTGTAATTTCTGTAACAATATTTGAAATCTTACCGGCGGAAGCAAGACACTGGTCAGCCAATTTGCGGATCTGTGTTGCTACGACGGAGAATCCCTTGCCGGCAGCACCTGCCCGGGCTGCTTCAATTGAAGCATTCAGAGAAAGCAGGTTTGTCTCTTCGGCGATGTCATTGATACTGTTGACGATCTGACCGATGTTTTTGGAATGTACGGACAACTCCTTAATTGTCTGGATAACACTGTCTGTAATGTCGGTTGTCGATTTTGTTTTTGCATTCAGGTTATCCATGTTGGTTAATCCGGAAGTGATTGCTACCTGCGTAGAAGCGGCAATGCTTCCAATCTCTTTCGTATTGTCATTTACGACGTTGATCTTTGTAAACAAGCTATCCATCTCATTCAGACAATCGGTAGCACTTTCGGTCTGTTCACCGACACCGGTTTCGATTTCATGTACCGAAAACTGGATGTCTTTTGTCGTTTCCGAGAAAGTAGTGGAAGAGGTGTTTACCTTGTTGAGCGATACACTCAGGGCATCGTAAACGGATTCTACTTCCATGATCAGACCGCGGATGTTTGCAAGCATGTCATTACAGCTTCCATACAGAAGAGCAAATTCATCACGGCGGTTTGTGCGGAATTCAACAGTAAGATCACCTTTGGAAACTTTTGCCAGTTCCTTAATGGAAAGGTTAATGGACTTACTGAATCCTTTGGAGATCAAGGTTCCTACGATCATAGCAATGATACAGGAAATAACGACCATGACGATTGTGAGGACGCGGATACTGTTTGCCTGTGCTACGATGATGGACTGTGGAACCATGCTGCAAAGCATGATGCCGGAACGACCGATTTTTTCGTAGGTAAACAGATACGTTTTTCCATCAAAGCGAACATAGTCTTTTCCGGAATCTTTCTCGCTTTTCAAAGCGTCTTTATAAAAATCCTGATCTTTGTAAATGGATTCTTTTACAATGTTATTCTGTGATTTCCCTTTTCCTTCTTC
>FR894047.1:33380-40093 GCA_000434115.1 Roseburia sp. CAG:309
TCCTTCAACAACCATTTCCTGATTGTCCGGAGTGATGATACCAACGTAACTTCCTTTGCCAAGGTTAAAGTTTGTTAAAATGTCCAAGATAGCATCTTTTTTAATATCTACGATCATAACTGCGTCTGTCGTAGAGGAAACATCATGAGCGACACGAAGGATATAAGAAGACGGTTCTACCAGTAAAAGTTCATCCAATTTAGGCATCGAACCGGCACCAACCCAATAATAACTTGTGGCGTCCATGGAAATTTTCTTTCCGAGGTCGGTATCCAGAAAAGCGGAATAAATCTCATCACCTTTGGCATGGATATCACGTTTTGCCAGAATATCTTCGTCGGATTTATCTTCCTGACCGCGCAGTTTTGACTGGGAACTAAAGGTATTATATCCACCTTTTACAATGTATATATTTCTAATAAACTGGTTCGCAGCTACTTTGTTGCTGATGGACTGGTTAAAGGAATTATATACTTCCGACTGTCCGTTCTCAGCATCATTTAATACGTCATCTGCTTCTTCAAATTCGGCTTTTGCCGTCGCATAATCATAATAAACTTTGTAGTAAGCCGCGGTGCCAGGTGTAAGTGCATCAATCTTTTCGTGAAGAGCATCGAATTTTTTCTTCAGATCATCCCTGGATTTCTTCTGCGCTTCGTTTGTACTGTATTCACCGGAATAATATGTACTGAGTTCGCTGTCGGACAAAACCGTGTTCATATCCGATTCAATGTTGGAAAAGGCAAAGGTAAAATATTCATTTGCCATATTCATCGTCTGTGAGACAGCGGATTCATAGTTACTGTTTAAGGCTCCCGATGAACGCGAATAGGAAACGATTCCCAGGATTACGATCAGCATAACCGGAATCAGATAACAGCCGATCAGTTTTGTCTGAATGCAAAACTGAGGGAGTACCTTGACATTTCCATCCAGAAGAGGAGCATCTTTTTCAGATTTCTTAGGAAGGAGAGTAGGAAGGATACGCACCAGTTTCATAATCTGGCGGCCCAGCCATTTCAGCCATTCCCACACGATGCTTACCGGCTTTGGGAGATTTCTTCCGGAAAGTTTATTCGGCTTTGGCTGCCGTTTTGGCTTTTCCTGTTTCAACTTTGGCATGCGTTTTTCTTTTTTGGCTTTTTCTTTTTTCTCTTTCTTTATTTTTGCAGTCTTTGGTTTCTTCTCTTTAGGAGTACGAATCGGTTTTTTCTTTTTTTTCATATTTAATAACTTTTTCATGCGAGTCCTCCGTTCTTGATGCTTAAGTTAAATGTATAAGGTAAGTTCCTTGTCTTGATTTTCATATTTACGATAAGATACCCCGGCGGATTTCATCATCTTTTTGGCAGCGATGACGCTGGCGGTATCGGCATATTTATCTTCGGCATAAATGATTTCTTTAATTCCGGACTGAATGAGCGCTTTCGTACATTCGTTGCAGGGAAATAAGGTCGTGTAGATACGTGCCCCCTGCAGACGGAAACCGGAATAGTTTAAAAGCGCATTTAATTCCGCATGACAGACATAAAGGTATTTTGTGTCCAATTCATCACCGAAACGCTCCCAAGGATACTCATCGTCCGAACAGCCGCGCGGCATACCGTTGTAACCTACGGACAAAATGCGGTTATCCGGGGCAACGATACAGGCTCCGACCCGTGTGTGCGGATCTTTACTGCGCTTGGCAGATAATGTGGCAATCCCCATAAAATACTGATCCCATGAGAGATAATCTGTATTTTTCATAGTTGTCTCCATTCTTATGTAACTTCTTATCAATATTAACAAAATCATACCATTTTTTTGCTGTTTTGTAAACCTTTTTTACGTTCTTGTGCATCAAAAAAGGAAATGTCCGAAAACATTTCCTCTTTTTCTATGACGGGTAGAATTGTAGTAGCAGTACGACTGCCTTCTACATACTTAAGTCAAATTATGAAAGTTTATTTACAGCAAGTGTCAAGCGAGATACTTTTCTTGCTGCGTTGTTCTTATGATAAATACCTTTTTTGGTAGCTTTATCAATTTCAGAAACAGCTGCTTTCAATGCCTCTGTTGCTGCTGCCTTATCATTTGCCTCGATTGCAGCCTCTACTTTTTTGATCGCAGTCTTAACTTTAGAACGGATTGACTTGTTTCTGTCAGCTCTTTTCTGGGAAACAAGGATTCTTTTCTTTGCAGACTTAATATTTGCCAATTCTAACACCTCCATTGTGTATTTTCATATATTTTTTATGATGTTTCGTTAAACGGACACGGACATTAACATAAACATACTCATTTATGATAGTACAAAAAGTGGCAGATGTCAATACATAATTAAAAAAAATTGGGGAATAATGGAGAAAGAATGAATGATAGGAGTGACGGCGGGATGACAGAGAGAAAGACCGATCTGGCAATGGAAGTCAGGGAAAGTTTTCCCAGAGATAATGTAGAGATAAAGGGTGTAGTACTGGAAAAAAAACGGGATGAAAAAAGCGGAGCAAAGATCACGGTGGTTGAAATCAAAGATGAAAAAGGAAGTAAAGCCATGAAAAAGCCGCAGGGAACGTATATTACGATAGAGTCTGAAGAACTTCTGCATGATGACGATGACAATGAAAATCTGCTGCTATGCATCTGTGAGGAACTTGAGCGGATGGTAAAAGGACTGCGGGAAAAACGGGTGCTGATCGCGGGACTTGGAAACCGCCATGTGACAAGTGATTCGCTGGGACCGCGCATGGTGGAAGAAATTTTTGTTACCCGTCATTATGAAAATGAATTTGGCAGAGATTTTATGAAAAAGCACCGGTATGGCAATGTCAGCGCCATTGCGCCCGGGGTTATGGGGCAGACCGGCATGGAAGCCGGAGAAGTGCTGAAAGGTGTCGTGGAAAAAACGCATCCGGAACTCGTGATCGTAGTAGATGCTCTCGCTGCCAGAAGTCTGTCGCGTGTGTGCACAACTGTTCAGCTGACGGATACCGGAATCAGTCCGGGATCCGGCATTGGAAATGTACGCAGGGCATTGTCAAAGGAAACGCTCGGAGTGCCGGTCGTAGCCGTAGGAATCCCGACGGTAGTCGATGCCCGCACGATCATCAGCGACCATTTGGAACAGGTACTCACAAAACAGGGGTACCTGGAATGGGAGCGGGAGCAGTTTATCCGGGAGGTTTTGCAGGAAGAAACCAAAAATCTTTTTGTGACACCAAAGAATGTGGACGAGTCGGTAAGAATACTGGCAAAAGGACTTGCCAAAGTGATGAATTATTGTCTGCAAAAAAAGAGTGAGGAATATTTCGAAGAAAATACGGATACATTGTAAAGAGTGCACAAAAGGGGGACAAAGATGGGAAAACGTGGGAAACAGCGGCTTGGTGTGGGCGTGGTATTGGTGCTTTTGATCCTTGGTGGATTTTTGGATAATACTGTAAAAACAGAGTTGAAAAGAAGTGTGGGAGAGCAGTTCTGCCGTCTCCTTGCGGTTCAAAAGGAGGACGGCTGGCTGATGGAAGCGCTGGCAGTGTATCCCGTGCAGAAGACTGGCGTGGAGGCAAAAGTGGAGTATGATCCTGCACAGCTGCAAAAGGAAAACGAAGAAATCTTACAGGAGGAGAATGCCTCGCAGGAGACCCTGACACTTCAGAACGACACAGCGGTGCAGAGTGAAAATTTTGCGGCAGTGCCGGCTGCTGCACCGGTAAGTGGTACAGGGGGTGAAAATTTTGTAAAGAAATTATGGGAGACAAAGGATGTGCATTATCTTTGGGATCACTTTTACATAGTAGATTCTACGACATCGGTAAAACGAAGATTATTTCCGGTGGAACGGCTGTTAAAAAGAGATATGAAACTTCCGGCGCAAAACGGAAAGAAACAGATTTTGATCTATCATACCCATGCGGCATCTGAAAGTTTTTCGGACAGCCGTTCCGGAAAAGTGGAAGACAGTGTGATCGGAGTAGGGGAAGAATTAGCAAAAGAATTGGAAAAAAATGGATATGGAACGATTCACGATACGACAAAATATGACTGGATGGATGGAAAAATCGACCGCAGCAAAGCCTATAATGTGTCGCTGGAGGGGGTGCAGAAACAGCTGGAAAAAAATCCGGATATTCAGGTGATCATTGATCTGCACCGGGATTCCGTCGGGAAAAATAAACATACATATACGATGATTGACGGAAAACGGACGGCAATCGCTATGTTTTTTAATGGCATGAGCCGGAACCGGTCCGGCGAGATCGCCTACCTTACGAATCCAAACCGCGAGGCAAATCTGGCATTCAGTCTACAGTTGAAATGTCACGCAATGGAACTTTTTGATGGTTTTACAAAACCAATCTATCTCAAAGGATACCGGTACAATCTTCATTTGAAAGAGAGGGCGCTCCTGATCGAATTGGGAAATGAAAACAACACGGTTGAGGAGGCGATGAATGCGGCGGCACCATTGGCAAAAGTAATTGCGGATGTACTAAAGGGAGACGTGAAGCACAGTTCTCAGGGATAGATTCGAAAAGCGGATAAATTATCCGTTTTCCGCACTTTATTTTTAAAAAGAAATACGTTAAAATGAGAGCATACACAATCGACTAAGCAGAATAAAAGTGTGAGGAGAAAGAAAAAATATGGATTTTTTTGACAATGAACAGGTAGGAAAAAGGCTGCGCCATCTTCGCTGTATTATGGATATCTCGGCATCTGAAATGGCAGATTCGCTTGGAGTGACGACAGGACATTTCCGAAAATGGGAAAGAGGTGACCACGCGATCAGTCTGGTGGGACTGGATATGCTGCACAGACTATACGGAATGGATCTGAATTATCTGATAACCGGTAAGGTAAGAGAACAGGATTTTGCCAATGCCTTATTTGAAATGACACCGGAAGAAGTTTTTTTTATGATGCGCCAGATTTTGGAAAACTGCGAAGAGATCTATCGGGAAAGAAAAGAGCAGAAAATCACTAAGGCAGAGGAGGAGATGATGTGACGCAAAAGTGTATATCCCGCAAAAAAGATACGGTATTGTTTCGGAAAGACGGGAGGATCATCTTGCTGGATATCCATGACATCATATATATTGAACATCGCAGCCGTACCATTTTTTTACATACCGTCAAAGGCGTATTTTTAATGCCTTATATGACATTATGTGCGATTCACGAGAGACTGGGAAGTGATTTTCTGTGTCAGTGCCACAAATCTTTTCTTGTAAACCCAATCTATGTCGATCAGTTTAACCGCTCCCAAAATGTCATTATTCTTAAAAATTATTTTGGAAATGTGTCTGTGGGAAGGCGCTACCGGAAGAGTTTTTTGGAAAATATCAATTATATTTGAAAGAAAGTTTCTTTACAAAAAATTATATCCGTTATATAATAAGAGATTGCAGAGGTGATAACAGATGAAAGAAATCTATTTGATCCGTCATGGCAGGCAGTCATCGAAATTGTGTAATGTCGATGTAAGTCTGGATGACGCAGGACGAAAACAGGCGAATCTTGTGGCAGACAGGCTTGATTCGTATGGGTTGGAAGCATTATATGCAAGCGGGTTAAAACGAGCGCAGGAAACCGCTCTGGCAATCTCGAAAGTGACGGGCCTTCCGGTCAGATGCGTGGAATCGTTTCACGAGATTGAATTTGGCGAACTGACCGGGTTATCTAACGAAGAAATTGAGTCCCGGTATGGAACGTTTGTCCGTCAGCGTGCCACACAGGAAAGCGATCTGGCATATCCCGGTGGAGAAAATGGACAAGATGTCATTGACCGGATCGGGAAGGATTTTAAAAAGATATGTGAAGCCCCCGAAAAGCGGGTGGCGATTGTGACACATGGTGGTGTGATCCGGGCACTGTGTGCCTTTCTTTTACATATGCCGATGAAACATAAACTGCAATTTGCAGTTGATTTGGAAAATACGAGTATTACCGAGATTTTATACGATGAAAAAAACGGAACATTTTATCTGGAGCGGTTAAATGACTATGAGCATCTGATGGCAGCGCCGGAATTGCTCCGAAAATATTGGAAGACATCTCTGATATCCGAAGAACCGGAGACGAGAAAGTGAGGAAAGAGAATTATATATGGAACAGATGACAGAGAGAAAAGAAAACAAAATGGGAACGATGCCCGTAAAGAAACTATTGATTACGATGTCGCTGCCCATGATGGCATCGATGCTCGTGCAGGCACTATATAATATTGTAGACAGTATTTTTGTATCGCGTATCAGCGAAGATGCTTTGACGGCAGTGTCACTTGCTTTTCCCATCCAGACCCTGATGATCGCAGTGGCAGGAGGCACCGGAGTCGGAGTAAATGCCCTGTTGTCGAGAAGTCTTGGAGAAAAAAAGTTTGAAGAGGCAGACCGCGCAGGAAATATGGGTTTTCTGCTTATGCTGCTTAGTTATGTGGTATTTGCCCTGTTTGGAATCTTTGGTTCAAGAGTGTTTTTTGAATCACAGGTAGATGCCTCGCTGCCAAATGCACGGGAAATTGTAGATTATGGTACTTCTTATCTTCAGATCTGCCTGATCTTTTCCTTTGGTATCATGCTGGAAATGATGCTGGAGCGTATTTTGCAGGCAACCGGAAAAACATTTTTTACCATGATCACACAAGGCATCGGAGCGGTGGTAAATATTATTCTTGATCCGATCCTGATCTTTGGATTGTGCGGAGCACCTCGTCTGGGAATCGCCGGAGCGGC
>FR894047.1:40143-43116 GCA_000434115.1 Roseburia sp. CAG:309
ATGAGCCTTGCGGTATTTTTTAATATTACAAAGAATACCGATGTTTCGCTGAGTTTTCGAAAAATGAAGCCACATGGTGCGACAATTGGAACGATTTACCGCGTCGGGATCCCCTCAATTATTATGCAGGCGATTGGATCCGTCATGACATATGGCATGAATAAGATTTTGGCACCGTTTTCGACGACAGCCGTTGCCGTGTTTGGTGTTTACTTTAAATTAAACAGTTTTATCTTTATGCCGGTATTTGGGTTAAACAATGGAATCATTCCGATCATTGCTTACAATTATGGAGCGAGAAAGAAGGAAAGAATTCTTCAGACCATTCGTTTTGGTATTGCAATATCGGTATCAATCATGTTTATCGGAATGTGTATTTTTCTCGCGATACCGGACAAGCTGCTGCTTTTATTTGATGCCTCTCCGGAAATGTTAAAAATTGGAAAAGTGGCATTGCGTATTATAGCAACGAACTTTATGCTTGCGGGATGTTCGATTATATTAATGTCAACATTTCAGGCATTTGGAGAAGGAATTGCCAGTTTGATGGTATCTGTTCTCCGTCAGCTGGTAGTCATTTTGCCGGCAGCATACATCTTATCACGTGTATTCGGACTGAACGCCATATGGTGGTCATTCCCGATCGCAGAAGTGATTTCATTGATATTTAGTGCAACTTTATTTAAAAGATTGTATCATAAAAAAATAAAAACATTAAATTAGGAGGAACGTTATGAAACTTGATAAAATGATTGGAGACCGCTTTAAAGAAAGACCATCGGATTGTGCAATCGAAAGCCATGCGCTGATGGTGCGCGGAGGATATATGAAGAGTGTGGCAAATGGTATTTATTCCCAGTTTCCACCGCTGAAAAGAATTACCGCAAAGATTGAAAAAATTATACGTGAGGAAATGGATGCTCTGGACGGACAGGAAGTATTGTTCCCGGTAGCACTTCCAGGAAGTTTATGGGAAGAGTCCGGACGATTTGAAAGTGTGGGAAGCGAACTTCTCCGCTTTAAAGACCGTAACAATGCCCAGATGGTTTTGGGAATGACACACGAAGAGGCAGCCGTACATCTTGTGCGTGAGTATGCGAACAGCTATACCAAATACCCATTTATGATCTATCAGGTGCAGACAAAATTCCGTGATGAGGCACGTCCTCGTGCCGGAATGATCCGTGTCCGTGAGTTTACGATGAAAGATGCCTATTCTTTCCATACATCACAGGAAGATCTGGAGAAATATTATGACCGTATGTATAAAGCATATCAGCGTATTTTTGCCCGCGCCGGTATTCCGGAAGTGGCTGTGGTAGCTTCCGATTCCGGTATGATGGGAGGAAGTTTATCTCATGAATACATGCTTTTGACACCGGTTGGAGAAGATACCATTGTACTTTGTGACGAATGTGATTACCGTGCGAATATGGAAGCGGCAGAGAGTATCATTGAAAACAAAGACCAGAAATTGGAAAAAGCGGAACTGAAATTAGTGGATACGCCAAATCAGCATACGATTGAAGAGGTTTGTGACTATCTGCATCTTCCGGTAGAAAATTCGATGAAAGCGGTAGTTTACCAGAAAAATGAAGACGATTCTTACGTGGTATTGTTTATCCGTGGGGATCTGGAAGCCAATGAGACGAAGATCACAAATTATCTCGGTGCAGCGATCCATCCGGCAGTGATTACAGAAGACTGCGGTCTTCATGCAGGTTTTATCGGAGCCTACCAGCTTCCGGAAGGAATTACGGTTCTTTATGATAATTCACTGAAAGGCATTGAAAATCTCTGCTGTGGCGGAAATGAAGTAGATAAACATTATGTTGGTCTCAATATGGAACGCGATGTGCCGGATGCCGAATATGGCGATTTTGCCAAAGCAATTGACGGCGGTATCTGTCCATGCTGTGGAAAACCAAAATTGAAAATTGCCCGCGGAATCGAAGTTGGAAACATTTTCCAATTGGGAACAAAATATACAAAGACGATGGGAATGGAATATCTCGATCAGGATGGCAAAAAACATAATCCGATCATGGGATGTTACGGTATCGGTGTAGGAAGACTGGCAGCTTCCGTCTGTGAAGTGCGCCGCGATGATTACGGCCCGATCTGGCCGATCACAATTGCACCTTGGGAAGTACAGCTTTGCTGTATGCGTGCAGATGATGCAGAATGTAAAGAATTTGCAGATAAATTGTATGACGGATTGCAGAAGGATCGTCTGGAAGTGCTTTACGATGATCGTAATGTGCGTGCCGGCGCGATGTTCTCGGATGCCGATCTGCTCGGTGTGCCGGTTCGTGTAGTGGTAAGCCCGAGAAATATGAAAAATGGTGTTGTTGAGATTTCCACAAGAGATAAATCGGTACAGGTTCAGGTACCTGTTGAGGAAGCAGTTACAAAAGTGAAAGAATTGGTACAGAAACTGTATGATGAGATCGAAGAAGGAGTAAAACAGTTTCAGGAATAATAAACAGTAGTGTACCAGGAAAGGCGGAATCTATGAATTTTAGAGAATATATTCAACAAGGATTTGTATTTTTGGATGGCGCGACGGGTTCGAATTTGCAGGAACATGGAATGCAGGCGGGAGAATGCCCGGAACTTTGGATCTTGAATCACCCGGATGTATTTGTGGAATTGCAGAAGCAGTATATTCTAGCAGGAAGCGATGTACTCTATGCGCCTACATTTACCTGTAACCGGATCAAACTTGCCGAATATGGACTGGAAGAAAAACTTCATGAGATGACGCAGCAGCTGGTTGCACTCAGCCGGCAGGCAGTAGAAGAAAGCGGTACGACGCGTAAGATTTATATCGCCGGGGATATGACGATGACCGGAGAACAGCTGTACCCGATGGGAACGCTTACACTGGAAGAGTTGATCGACGTATACAAAGAACAGGTAAATGCGTTGATTGATGCCGGTGTGGATCTGTTTGCCGTAGAGACGATGATG
>FR894047.1:43187-45471 GCA_000434115.1 Roseburia sp. CAG:309
TACGATTCCGATCCTTGTGACACTGACGTTTCAGGATGATATGCGCACCCTGTTTGGTACAAATCCGGAAACGGCGGTTATCGTGATGGAATCGATGGGCGTGGATGCGGTAGGTCTGAATTGTTCAACAGGGCCGGATAAAATGCATGAGGTCGTTCAGAGAATGCTGCGTGTCAGCAGTATTCCGCTCGTAGTAAAGCCAAATGCGGGGCTTCCAAAGCTGGAAGACGGTAAGACGACATATGACATGGATGCGGAAGAATTTGCCAAAGAGATGTTTCCACTGGCACAGATGGGAGCTACGATCCTTGGTGGATGCTGCGGTACCACGCCGCTTCACATCCAAAAAATGATACAAAATCTGGAAAATGAGAAAGCAGTGCTTCCGGAGAAAAAGCAGATCCGGGCACTCACGAATGAAAGAAACTTTTTAGAGATCGATCTGGATGGAACGTTCTCTATCGTAGGAGAGCGTATCAATCCGACAGGAAAGAAAAATCTTCAGGAAGAACTCCGTCAGAAAAAGATGGATCTTGTCATTGATATGGCAGAAGAGCAGGTGGCAAAGGGTGCAAAAATTCTCGATGTCAATATGGGAACCAATGGGATTGATGAAAAAGAAATGATGCTGATGGCAGTCAATGAACTGACGCTTGCGGTCGACGTACCGCTTTGTATCGATTCCAGTTATGTGGATATCGTGGAAGAAGCGCTGCGTATTTATCCGGGGCGTGCCTTGATCAATTCGATTTCACTCGAACCGGAAAAAATAAAGCATTTGATTCCGGCGGCAAAAAAATATGGAGCTATGTTTATCCTGCTTCCGTTGTCGGATAAGGGACTTCCGGAAAATCTGGAAGAAAAGAAAGAAATTATTCATACGATATTGACAGAGGCAAAGAAGTACGGTCTGTCAGAAAAGGATATCGTGGTCGACGGACTTGTGGCGACAATCGGTGCCAACAAAAAAGCGGCGATCGAAGTGCTGGAAACCATTCGCTACTGTAAGGAAGAACTGGGAGTTGCTACGATCTGTGGATTGTCAAATATTTCCTTTGGACTTCCGGAACGCCAGTTTGTCAATACCGCCTTTTTGACAATGGCAATTGCGCAGGGGCTTACGATGGCAATCGCAAACCCAAGTCAGACTCTCCTTACCAATGCGGCATTGGCGACGGATCTTCTTTTAAATAAAGCCAATGCGGATCTGAATTATATCAATGGTGTGAATAAGGCAGAGATCTCTACCGGAGATAATGCAAACCGACAAAGCAGCGAAGAAGACGGACATCCGTTATATCTTGCCGTGGTAAAAGGAAAAGACGGACAGGCGCTGGCTCTTGCCAAAGAAGAGATCGAAAAAGGGGAAAAACCGGGTCAGATCATTGACAGTTATCTGATTCCGGCAATCAATCATGTCGGAGAATTGTTTGAGAAAGGAACGTATTTCCTTCCTCAGCTTATTGCCAGTGCCGAGGCGATGGAAAAGGCGATTGATTATCTGGAACCATATCTTGCAAAAGAACGTGGAGATCAGAAACTGGATACGATCGTAATGGCGACGGTAAAAGGCGATATTCACGATATCGGGAAGAATCTCGTGGTACTGATGCTGAAAAACTATGGCTACGATGTGATCGATCTTGGAAAAGATGTTGACAATCAGCTGGTCATTGACACGGCGATCAAGGAAAATGCAGCGATCATCGGACTGTCTGCCCTGATGACGACGACAATGACCGAGATGAAAGAAGTGGTCGATCTGGCAAAAGCCCAGGGAGTGAAAGCAAAAATCATCATCGGCGGTGCTGTGGTGACAGAAAGCTATGCGGAAGAGATCGGTGCAGACGGATATTCGAAAGATGCCAGAGAGGCTGTTAAACTTGTCAATAAATTGCTTGGAAGATAACTATTCAGGTTCCCCCTCCCACATATTCGCATTTCGAACACTTCGTGTCCTTTTCTCGCCTTTTACAAGGCTAAAAATGCTCATATGTGGAGGGGAGCCCTATTAGGATCTCAATGTATGGAAATCAAAGCCTCTTACGTGCAAGCACGACGATTCATTGATTTCCATACATTGATCCTGAATAGTTACCTTGGAAGATAGAAAAGGGAGAGAAAAAACGTGGTTGATGTTATCATTCCGGTGTACCGGCCAGATGAAAAACTGGAAAAATTGATTGAAAAACTGAATCAGCAGACGGTAGAACCTGCTCACATCTTTTTTATGCAGACCATGACAGAGGACGAAGCAGAGGATACTAGAGTCAGAAAAATTTTG
>FR894048.1:0-11377 GCA_000434115.1 Roseburia sp. CAG:309
CGCACCAAGGTGCGGCTGCCCTGCTCTATATCCTCTCAGCAATTACTGCTGACCATATTTTTTCAAAATCTTCTGAATTCTTTCGGATGGATCCAACAAGTTTGCGATGGATGAATCGTGGTTCAAAGTGTTGATAAGAAGAGCGATGTATTTGCTCATGTCAACGTTAATGTAGTATTCTTTGGCAAGTAGTTCTTCCGGCTGGTAGACAAGGTTCGTTGTCATGACGCGGTAGATGAGGCCACTTTCGAACGCTTTGTCAAATTTTTCCAAACCGTTTGTGAAAAGACCGAAAGTAGCAGCGACAAAGATACGGTTTGCTTTGCGGCGTTTCAACTCGGTAGCGACATCAATCATACTTTCTCCGGAAGAGATCATGTCGTCGATGATGACTACGTCTTTGCCTTCTACGTCAGCACCGAGGAACTCGTGAGCAACGATTGGGTTGCGGCCTTCGACAATCTTTGTGTAGTCGCGGCGTTTGTAGAACATACCCATATCGACTCCGGCAACACCGGCAAAGTAGATGGCACGACCGGTAGCACCTTCATCCGGGCTGATGATCATCAGATTCTTTGGATTCATCTGAATGTCCGGAACATTTTTCAGCATTGCTTTGATAAACTGGTAAGTTGGCTGAATGGTTTCGAAGGTATTCAAAGGAATGGCATTCTGGACACGAGGGTCGTGTGCATCAAAAGTGATGATACTTTCTACGCCCATGTTCGTTAATTCCTGAAGTGCCAGTGCACAGTCGAGAGATTCTCTGGAGCTGCGTTTATGCTGGCGGCCTTCGTATAAAAATGGCATAATGACAGTGATTCGTCTTGCTTTTCCGCTGACTGCGGCGATGATACGCTTCAAATCCTGATAATGATCGTCGGGTGACATGTGGTTGACTTGTCCACAAACTTTGTAAGTGAGGCTGTGATTACATACATCCAATAAAATGTACAAATCTTTGCCGCGAACGGATTCGTTTAAGAGACCTTTGGATTCGCCGGAACCAAATCGAGGGCAAACGGCATCAATCAGATAAGAATCTTTTTTGTAACTCGTAAAATGAATGGATTCTTCATCGTTACGGCTCTCATTTCTCCATGATGCTACATAATTGTCCACTTTTTCTCCGATGGCGCGACTGCTTTCCAGGGCGATGATACCCAGATCTCCATAAGGGATAATGTCTGCAAAATTGTCTTGACTCATTACTGTCTCCTCCAAAAAATAATTGTGATTGGTTTGTATATATCTTGAGCCGGCAGATTAGTTCTGTCTGGCTTCAATAACTTTTTTCAGGCGAATGTCTTCGCCGGTAACTTTAAGAAGCGTATAGCCGCTTGTAAGGCGTGAGAAGATGCGCTCGCTGTATTGTTCCCTGAGATCATCAAAAGAAAGATTGGTTGAGATGATCGTCGATTTCTTATGAACAAGACGGCTGTCAATTACCTGATATAACTGTGAGGTGGTGAAACTATTGGTCAATTCTGTTCCAAGATCATCCAGAATCAGAAGGTCACAGTTCATAATATAAGAAACCGTAGTACTTTTTTCCAATGAACTTAACTCACGGTCAAACTTGTTCTTCTCTAAAATATCAAAAAGACCGATAGAAGTCAAGTACACAACCGTATAAGATTGTGCTAAAAGTTCCTTTGCGATACAGTGAGTGAGGAAAGTTTTCCCGACTCCGGTGTTGCCGTAGAACAGGAGATTTTGCTCGCAATCCCCGAAATTATCGCAAAAAGCATGTGCTGTCATAAGAATACGGCGGATGTTATCGCGCGGAGTGAGCCCTGTGCTATCTTCGATGTAGTCATCCGGATAATAGGTAATATCAAAATGAGAAAAATTTTCAATATCCAAAACTTCTTTTAAATTCGACTGTTCATAAAGGTATTCCACGATCCGTTTTTGAAAACAGTGACATTTTTTATCGCCCACATAACCGGTGTCGTGGCAGTCCGGGCACGTATAGATGGGATCCAGATAATCTTCCGGATATCCATATTGAAGCAGCAATTCTTTTTTCTGTTTGGAAATCTGTTCTGTTTTTTTTGTAAGTTCCGTCATACTATTGTGAGAACCCTCTAACGCAGCCCGTGCTGCCAGTACAGACATATCACGCATTTTATCTTCCAATGCACGGTATGCCGGAATCTTCTCCCGAATCTCTTTCTGACGCATCAGATGAATGCGGTTGTTTTTTAACTGGGTTTTATCGTAATCGGAATATAAAAAACTGAACTGCTCATTTAATAACTGCATAATTTCCTCTTTTCTTTACGGCTGCAAAAGCTGCTTCTCTAAATTATCATAATCGGACTGGCTGTATGTCCTTTGTGGAAAATTCTGAAACTGGTTTTTCCGTCCGCTTTCTTTTTTCTTTCCGGTGGCTTGTTTCTTCCGATGGAAGGACTTGTCACATTCTTTGATATCGTCAAGCGTCTTTACGCCCTTTTTATGCCAGTCAGACAAGATGCTGGCGGTATAATTCAGGTTCGTGTCGCCGGATTGCAGCACGGTACGGTTACAGGCCTCTGCGAGGATGTCATCCGAGAAGTGAAACTCTGCAAAACGGTCAATGATCGCACGTTCTGCCGGAGCAAAAGCGCGCTTGATGCCGAGTGCTGTGGCAACAACCTTGTAAGTGCCGTGAAACTGGTGGGTTTCCTCCATCGCTTCCTCCGGAGTGCGAATCCCTTTTTTCGCCCAGTCCAAAGCAATGGCTTCAATGTATCGTGAACTGCGCTTGTCCCTTGCCAGCGCGGTTTCATATAAAGTAAGGATCAATTCACGGGAAAAGCCAAGATCCGACATCAGGTACAAAATCAACTGCATGTGGGCATCGGACATCGTCGTTCCCAAAAGTGACTCCACAGAGTTGAGGCAGGAGTTGATCTCAAGATCCTTCTTAAGTGCTTCTGCCATAAGAGGTGTGTAATTCTGGCGCGGTGGAAGATCACGGGTTACTGCTGAAGCTGAAGCAGTACGAACCGTTGAAGGTTCGGAGACAGTCGGTTGGCCGGCAGCAGAATCAATCCTTGCCGGTTCAGACGGCATATTTTCTGTCGTAGTCCGTTCTGCCGATGCGGAAATCTCCGATAACGCTGTCCTGGAAACAGGGGACATAGAAACCGGACCGGAAAATGGTTCCGGAGCCGCCTGAGAAGACTCCAAAGGAAGAAGGCACAGATGCGTGATCTCACCGTCTTTTTCTTCAATCTCCAAAAGTCCCTGCTTCTTCCAGTAACGCAGTGCACGAAGAATGTCAGCTTCTGTATTGGAAAGCATATCTGCCATCATTTCAATCGTCAAAACCGGGGTAGCCGTTCCCATCTGGCGCAGAAGATACAGATACACCTTTACAAAACTTCCGTTTGCCTCCGGCATATAGGTATCAATAAACGCATTGGGTATGTAAGTATATTGTTGTGAAAATTGCGTTGTCAATGAAAAACTCATATTGGTCTGCGGCCCCCTTCTTGATGTGCATGCCCCATGCCGGAAAACACATTTTCAAGATGGGGCACCTTGAATTATATGCTAAAAATTCAAATCTGTAAATAGGCAAAAAATTGTACCATTTTAGTAGAAAAGAGCCTGTGGACAATGTGGATAATGTGGATAACTCTGTGAAGAACTTTTTCGAATTTCCTAAAAACAAATGTTCACGCACCAAATTTCGGTGGTTCAGGAAAAATAACTGGTAAAAAAAGTTATTCACAAAAATACAAAGTAAAAAAAATATCCACAGCCTTTGTTTTCTACAGAATGTTGATAAGGCTGTGGATAATGTGGATAAGTTAGCACTTGACAAGGTCTTCCCCAACTTCTACAATGTTTCCGGCTCCCATAGTTATTAACAAGTCGTCGTGCATTAAATTTTTTTTCAAAAAGTTTTTGATACTCTCAAAATCTCCCAGATACGTAACATCGGTTCCGAGTTTTTCCAGCCTGTCGGCGATGTCTTTGGAAGAGATGTCCCCGGGATCTTTTTCGCGTGCCGCATAGATGTCTGCGAGTACGACATGATCTGCCATGGAAAGGGCGTCGGCGAAATCATCCAAAAAGTTTTTCGTACGCGAATACGTATGTGGCTGGAATGCAACATAAAGCGAACGGTGCGGATAATTTTTTGCAGAAGCCAGTGTAGCACGGATCTCCGTCGGATGATGTGCATAATCATCGATCACGGTTGCTCCCCGGAACGTTCCTTTGTACTCAAAGCGGCGCTCGGTTCCTTTGTATTTGGCAAGGCCGGCTTGAATCGTCTCTGCCGGAATCTCAAAGAGAGAAGCCAGTGCGAGGGAAGCCAGTGTATTGGAGATATTGTGTTTTCCGACAATGTTCAACTTGTAATGCGCTCCCGGCACCCCGGATTTTACCACCGTAAATTCCCCGCAGCCAAGTTCATCATAAGAAATGTCTGCCGCGGTAAAGTCAGCAGAAGCATCGTTGACGGAATACGTCAGCACGCGGCAGGCAAGCCCGTCTGTGATTTCCTTATAATTGTCAATGTCCGCATTAATGATCAATGTTCCGTTTGCCGGAAGAAGTTCCGCAAAACGGCGGAAACTGTGTCTTATGTCGGCAAGATCGTGGAAGAAGTCAAGGTGTTCTGCTTCTATATTTAGGATGATTCCGATGGTAGGGAAAAACTTCAAAAAGCTGTTTGTGTATTCGCAGGCTTCGGTAATGAACGTATCGGATTTCCCGACGCGGATATTTCCTCCGATCGCCGGAAGGATGCCGCCGACGGAGATCGTCGGATCCAGACCTGCTTCCATAAGGATGTGTGAAGTGATGGAAGTGGTCGAAGTTTTTCCATGTGTTCCGGATACCGCGATGGCGGTCGAATAATTTTTCATGACCTGGCCGACCATGGAAGCACGCTCCATCATCGGAAGACCGAGTTCTTTTGCGCGGACAAATTCCGGATTGTCTTCGGAAATCGCTGCCGTGTAAACGACAAAGTCGATGTCCGGTGTTATATTTTTGGCTGCTTGTTCATATATTACTTCTATCCCAAGAGTTTCCAGGTGCTTTGTGATTTTGGATGCGGTCCGGTCGGAACCGGTGATCGTAAATCCCATCGTGTGTAAAAGCTCCGCGAAACCACTCATACTAATACCGCCGATTCCGATAAAGTGAGCTTTTCCCGGGTGACTAAAATCGATTTTATACATATTGATAACCATCCTTTTCTAATATCTAATATATTTATTGTAAAACGAAGAGGTGAAAAAAACAAGAAGAAAACGGCAGGATTGGCAAATTGTGCATTTTACACAAAAAAAATAAATTTTACAAAAAATATTTGTGAAAAGTATTCACATTTTACTTTATATATGTTATAATGTGTTTATGTTTCACGAGACCTGTTAAAAATTCACGAGTTTGACAGGCATAATTACAACAGGGGGTGATCTGATGATCAAAAAAGAAATGATAGCTATGTTGCTGGCAGGAGGACAGGGCTCGCGACTTGGAGTACTTACGGCAAATGTAGCAAAACCTGCTGTTGCTTTTGGGGGAAAGTATCGTATCATTGATTTTCCGTTGAGTAACTGTATTAACTCCGGAGTAGATACTGTTGGGGTGCTTACACAATATCAGCCGCTGAAGCTGAATACGCATATCGGAATTGGTATTCCGTGGGACCTTGACAGAAATGTCGGAGGAATATCGATTTTACCACCATATGAAAAAAGTACAAGTAGTGAATGGTATACAGGTACAGCCAATGCGATTTTCCAGAACTTAAAGTATATGGAGCAGTACAATCCGGACTATGTTCTGATCCTTGGCGGAGACCACATTTACAAAATGGATTATCAAGTGATGTTGGATTTTCACAAATCAAACAATGCAGATGTGACACTGGCGACGATTCCTGTACCGATGGAAGAGGCAAGTCGTTTTGGGGTTTGTGTTACAGATGACAACAAACAGATTGTGGAATTTCAGGAAAAACCGGAACAACCAAAAAGCAATCTGGCATCTATGGGAATTTATATTTTCTCCTGGCCGGTGCTGCGCGAGGCGCTGATTACGCTGCGTGATCAGCCGGGATGTGACTTTGGAAAGCACATTATACCATATTGCCATGAAAGAGGGGACCGTATCTTTGCATACGAGTTTAATGGTTATTGGAAAGATGTAGGAACGTTGGGATCGTATTGGGAGTCCAACATGGAACTGATCGATCTGATTCCGGTATTTAATCTGTATGAAGAATTTTGGAAAATTTATACAAAAAATGAGTGGATTCGTCCACAGTACATTGCGAATTCCGCTGTAATCGACAAGGCAATCATGGGAGATGGATCGGAAGTGTATGGAGAAGTGCACAATTCCGTCATTGGTTCCAATGTCGTGATTGAAGAGGGGGCGGTTGTTCGTGATTCCATTGTTATGAGTTCGACACATATCGGCAAGAATACGGTATTGAACAAAACGATTGTTGCAGAAAATACAACCATCGGCGCAAATTGTGTATTGGGTGAAGGCGAAGATGATGTTGTAAATCAGGTAAAACCGGATGTCTATGCGTTTAATCTGGTAACGGTTGGGGATGATACCGTGATTCCGGACGGTGTGACGATCGGTAAGAATACTGCCATATCAGGGGTGACAACGAGTGAGGACTATCCAAACAATACGCTGGAAGCCGGCGGAACTTTGATAAAGGCAGGTGACATCATATGAGAGCAATCGGAATTATTTTAGCAGGTGGTGAAAGCCCACGGATGCGGGATCTGACCAAGAAAAGAGCAACATCCGCGATGCCAATTGCAGGGGGTTATCGCAGCATTGATTTTGCACTGAGCAGTATGGCAAATTCCCACATCAGTAAAGTGGCGGTTTTTACACAATATAATTCAAAATCACTGAACCAGCATTTGAATTCTTCAAAATGGTGGGATTTTGGACGTAAACAAGGGGGATTGTTTGTATTTACTCCGACGCAGACCCAGGATAACAGTTACTGGTATCGTGGAACGGCGGATGCGATCGCGCAGAACATTGACTTTTTGAAAGCAAGTCATGAACCATATGTTGTAATCGCTTCCGGAGACTGCGTTTATAAACTTGATTTTAATAAAGTTTTGGAGTATCATGTTCAGAAAAATGCAGACATCACAATTGTGACAAAGGATCTCGGGGAGAGGGATGACCCAAGTCGTTTTGGTGTTGTCTCTGTGGATGAATCGGGACTTGTGACGGAATTTGAGGAAAAACCGATCGTGACGTCAAAGACAACGGTGTCCACAGGCATTTACGTAGTTCGCAGAAGACAATTGATCGAGATGATAGAGCGTGCGGGAAGCGAAGGATGTTTTGATCTGGTAAAAGACATTTTTGTACGTTACCGCGGCTTGAAGAAGATTTATGCGTATCCAATGAATTCCTATTGGAGCAATATTACGACCGTGAAATCTTATTTTGAAACCAATATGGATTTCCTGAACCGTGATATCCGTGATTATTTCTTCGCACAGTATCCGACAATTGCCTCGAAGATAGAGGATCTGCCACCGGCAAAATACAACGCCGGATCCAAAGTGAAAAACAGTTTGGTTTCGAGCGGATGTATTATCAACGGCGAAGTATCCGATTCTATCTTATTCAAAGAAGTATATGTAGGAAACAATACGGTAATTCGCAACTCAATCATACTGAACGATGTTTATATCGGAGACAATACGTATATTGAGAACTGTATCGTGGAGAGTCATGATACGATCCGTGCAAATTCCAATTATATGGGAGATCCGGAAGACATCAAGATCGTGCTTGAGACGAATGCCCGTTATGTATTGTAATCTGTAGTGTAACTATTCAGGAACTAATGTGTGCGAGGAGGTGTCCTGAATAGTTAGGTTACGGAAAATGAAAAAAGCAGAAGAGAGGATATGGTATGCAGGTAACAGACGTTCGGATCCGGGTCATTGACAAGGACTCGAAGATGAAAGCGGTAGCATCTGTGACATTCGACGATTGTTTTGTCGTTCATGATATTAAAGTGATTGAAGGTGAAAAAGGATATTTCATCGCGATGCCAAGCAAGAGAACACCAGGTGAGCAGTTCCGCGATGTTGCTCATCCAATCAATCCTCAGATGCGAGCAGAACTGGAAGACGCGATTCTTGCACGCTTTCACGAAGCATTGCAGGAAGAAGCAGAAAATTGAATTAACGCGTGTAAGTGATGTGACACGCAAGAGAATAGAACTGGTCATGGCTGTTTCGGCAGCTGTGGCTGGTTTTTGTTTTCACAAAACTCTTGCCGACAAGCGGTGAAATTGGTATAATAAAAAGATAATGTATATTTGGAGGCACGTATGAAACTGATTGTAGGATTAGGAAACCCGGGCAGACAGTATGCCGGGACAAGACATAATATTGGATTTGGAGTCATAGCAAGACTTTCGGATGAATATCATATTCCATTAAATAACAAAGAGCATAAAGCCGTGTGCGGCAAGGGATTTATCGAAGGCGAAAAAGTGATACTGGCGCAGCCGCAGACATTTATGAATCTGAGCGGTGAAAGTGTGCGGAGTATCGCCGATTATTATAAGATTGAGCCGGAAGATATTATCGTGGCATACGATGACATTGATCTGGAAGTGGGACAGATCCGTGTGCGGAGAAAGGGAAGCGCAGGCGGACACAATGGCATCAAAAATATCATTTCGCATCTTGGAACGAATGAATTTCCACGCGTCAAAGTGGGCGTAGGAGCGAAGCCACAGGGAGGCGACCTTGTGAATCATGTACTGGGACATTTTTCCAAAGAGGATGAAAAGAAAATCAGTGAAGTGTTGGATGAAGCCGTCGCAGCCGTGGAAACAATTGTGACACAGGATGTCGATGTGGCGATGAACCGCTTTAATGCAAAAAAGAAATAGGAAATTTTTGGAAAGGAAAGAGAGATTTGGAGACGTTATTTGCCCCTCTTGGGGAACTGGAAGAATATGACCAGCTCATACGCGGGATAAAACAGGGTGAATTTCCGGTTCAGCTGATCGGATGTATGGATACCCAGGAGAGCCATATGATCTATGGGACAGGGCGCGATAAGAGAATCCGGCTTGTTATCACACACAATGAAGTGCGGGCCAAGGAACTTGTCGAAGATCTGAAACTTTACGACCACGATGTCATGTATTATCCGGCGAAGGATTTCATCTTTTACAGTGCGGATGTGCACGGACAGGCGATTGTCAAAGAACGGCTGAAAGTTATCAAACGGTTGTTGGAAAAGGAACCGCTTACCGTCGTAACAACGCTGGATGGCGGCATGGATTATTGTCTGCCGTTTGAACGATATCAGGAAAACCGGATTCATGTGGCCGAAGAAGAAATTCTGGATCTGGAGGAGTTTAAGAAAAATCTTGTTGCCATCGGCTATGAAAATACGGGACAAGTGCAAAAAGAAGGCGAGTTTTCGGTGCGCGGAGGTATTATCGACGTATTTCCGCTGACCGAGGAATGCCCGTATCGTATCGAACTGTGGGGCGACGAAGTCGACGGAATCCGACGCATTGACGTAGAGAGCCAGCGCTCGGTCGAGACGGTTTCCGAGATTGAGATTTATCCTGCAACGGAAATTTTTCTGGAAGAAGACCGTATCCTAGAGGGGATGCACCGCATGGAAGAGGAGATGCAGATCTGCGTGCGGCAGTTTGAAGAAGAGGGAAAACAGGAAGAGGCCTCAAGACTCCGCCAGAGCGTGGCAAATTTTCGCGAGACATACGAAGTCTATCACGGTCTTGTGAATCTGGAAAGTTATGTCAGCTATTTTACAAAAAATGTAAGTTCCTTTTTTGATTATTTTAAGGGAGAAGATGTCTGCGTTTATCTGGATGAACCGGCACGCTGCATTGAAAAGGGCGAAGCGGTTGAGTATGAATTCCGAGAGAGTATGGTAAGCCGACTGGAAAAAGGATATATTCTGCCGGGGCAGATGGAAGTCCTGTTTTCGCTGCCGGTGCTTTTGAAGAAATTGTCGGAGTTGCCGCTTATCCTTATGACGGCACTCGATATGAAGGTAAAGGAATTTAACGTTGCGCATAAATACAATTTTCAGACGCAGGCAGCTCCTTCTTATAATAACAATTTTTCGCTGCTTGCAAAGGATATCCTGCGGCTGAGGAAAAACGGATACCGTGTGCTGGTGCTGTCCGCCTCGGGAACGCGCGCAGAGCGCCTTTGCCAGGATCTTCAGGATTATGAGATTCCGGCATTTTATAGCAGAGATCTGTCGCATGAACTGCTTCCGGGCGAGGTTATGATTAGCAAAGGTACACTGCGGAAGGGGTTTGAGTACCCGAATCTGCGCTTTGTCGTAATGACGGAGGGCGATATCTTTGGCGGTGTAAAGAAGAAACGGAAAAAACGTGTCAAACGTTATGAAGGAGCGGCAATTCACAGCTTTAATGACTTAAAGATCGGAGATTATGTCGTTCATGAAAACCACGGACTTGGTATCTATGAAGGAATCGAAAAGATCGAAGTCGATCATATTACGAAAGATTATTTGAAGGTGGCTTATGCCGGAGGGAGCAATTTGTATATCCCGGCGACTTCTCTGGAAGTGCTGCAAAAATACGCCGGAAGTGACGCGGCGAAAGTACCGAAGCTAAATAAACTCAATTCGCCGGAGTGGAAAAAGACGAAAACCCGTGTTAAAGGTGCTGTTAAGGAAATCGCACAGGAACTGGTCGATCTGTATGCGAAACGACAGGCAAAGCAGGGACACGCATTTGAAAAAGATACGGTATGGCAGCGTGAATTTGAAGAGGTTTTTCCTTATGAAGAGACGGAAGACCAGCTGCGCGCGATCGAAGATACGAAAAAAGATATGGAAAGTGTTAAGGCAATGGACCGCCTGATCTGTGGGGATGTCGGATATGGAAAGACCGAGATTGCAATTCGCGCGGCATTCAAAGCCGTTATGGATGGCAAGCAGGTGGCAGTCCTTGTGCCGACGACAATCCTCGCCGGACAGCATTACAACACCTTTGTCCAGAGAATGCGCGATTACAGCGTCGAAGTGGGGATGCTTTCCCGTCTGCGTACTCCAAAAGAAAATAAGCAGACGGTGGAAAAACTGCGGAAAGGTGCGATTGACATTGTCATTGGAACACACCGGCTTCTGGCAAAAGATGTTGTGTACAAAAACCTCGGACTTTTGATTGTCGATGAAGAACAGCGTTTTGGCGTGACGCATAAAGAAAAATTAAAGCAGCTGAAAAATGACATTGATGTCCTGACGCTCACAGCGACACCGATTCCGCGGACGCTCCACATGAGTCTTGTCGGAATCCGTGATATGAGTGTACTGGAAGAGCCGCCGGTCGATCGTA
>FR894048.1:11419-13877 GCA_000434115.1 Roseburia sp. CAG:309
AGAAAAATGATGAGATCGTGCGGGAAGCGATTCTGCGTGAACTGGGACGCGGCGGCCAGGTTTACTATGTGTACAACCGCGTCGCTAACATGGATATTATCGCAGGAGAAGTGCAAAAACTTGTGCCGGAGGCGATTGTCGCCTATGCGCACGGGCAGATGAATGAGCGCGAACTGGAGCGCACCATGTTTGCCTTTGTCAATGGCGAGATCGATGTCCTTGTCTCGACGACAATTGTGGAAACAGGGTTAGACATCCCTAACGTCAATACGATCATTATTGATGAAGCCGATAAACTCGGGCTTTCGCAGCTTTATCAGCTGCGTGGGCGTGTCGGGCGTTCCAATCGGACGGCATACGCATTTTTGATGTACAAACGCGACAAGATGTTAAAAGAAGTAGCAGAAAAACGCCTTGCTGCAATAAAAGAGTTTACAGAACTTGGTTCAGGGTTTAAAATATCTATGAGGGACCTTGAGATCCGTGGCGCGGGAAACCTTTTGGGAGCCAGACAGCACGGACATATGGAGGCGGTTGGATACGATCTGTATTGCAAGATGCTCAATGAAGCCGTCAAGCGCCTCAAAGGGGAAAAGGTCGAAAATGACGAGTTTGAGACAAATATTGATCTGAAAATGGATGCGTTTATCCCGGCGGATTATATTCCGAATGAATTCCAGAAACTGGATGTGTACAAACGCATTGCGGAAATTGAGACGGAGCCGGAGAGAGACGATATGGTAGATGAGCTGATTGACCGGTTTGGCGAGCCACCGCAGAGTGTATGTAATCTTCTGGAGATTGCGCTGTTGAAAGCGAAAGCGCACGAGGCTTACATTACGGCGATTGTGGAAAAGGCGGATCAGATACGGATCACAATGTTTCCACAGGCAAAGGTGGCGACGGACAAAATCCCGGATCTGCTTGCGGCATATCAGGGAAAACTGCGGTTTGTACCGGAGACAACGCCGTATTTTGTATATCAGCAGAGCGAGGAGCCATTGCTCCGTCAATTGTCAGAACTTGTAAATGAGATGCAGAAGATCAAGGAGGAAGAAAATGAATAGAGTTGGAAAGAAGATTGTTTGCGGATGTCTTGCTGTGAGTCTGCTGCTTACAAGTGTCGGATGTTCTAAGAAGACAGAAACCACCGAAGAACAGACGGTAAGTGTAGAAAAAGCGGCAAAAGTAAACAACGGGGAACTGAAGGGAGATTCAGTTGCTGTCGCTGTCGGAAAACAGGGCGTGACCTACGATGAATATCTGGTTTACAGCTGGTTTTTGAAAAATCAGTATGACTCTATGCTTGGCACGGATGTCTGGAATATTTCGGTCGATGATCATACGATCGGACAGACTGCGATCGAGGATATCGTGCGTCTTATCATTCAGATCAAAGTAATGAACAAGGCGGCCGAAGGACAGGGCGTGACGCTTGGTGTCGATGAAAAAGAAGACATTGATTATAAGGCGGACCAGTACATCGCGACGATTCCGGAGGATGTCCAGAAAGCAAATGGGATTACGACCGAGACGATGCACCGCATTTTTGAGGAAAATCTCGTGGCAAGAAAAATGTACGATGTTGTGACCGGTTCGACACAGGTTTCGATTGACGCGGCGACGACGCAGGCGGCAAAAGTGCTTTTGTGCTATCTGCCGGCGACGGATGCAAACCGCGAAGAAGTTCGTGCGCAGGCAGCAGGATATGCACAGGAACTGGCTTCGTATCAGGGAAATTTCTATTCGTTTGTGAAGGAAAAGACCGGAAGTGCGCCGGAAGAAGTGATTTTGGGAAGTCTTGACAGCCGTACCAATCTGGCAGCCAATGTTCTCGCTTTGAAAAAGGATGCGATAAGCGGTGTCATCGAAGAATCGGACGGCTTTTACATCGCTTACTGCCTGAAGGCGAATACGAAAAATCTGAATCAGGCATATGTAGAGCAGGAAGTGGAAAAACAGCAAAAAGATGCGTTCCGCACGGCTTATGAAAAATGGGTGAAAGGCTACGAAGTGCGTGTGAGCAAGTCATTGCTTGCCAAATAAAAGGAGAAAAAGTATGAGAGCAAGTGGAATATTACTTCCGATATCAAGTATCCCGTCTCTCCACGGAATCGGGTGCTTTGACCGAAATGCATATCGTTTTGTCGATACCTTGGTAAGCTGCGGACAGAAATACTGGCAGATTCTTCCAATGGGGCCGACGGGATACGGCGACTCTCCGTACCAGTCATTTTCGACATTTGCCGGAAATCCGTATTATATTTCTCTCGATACCCTGGCAGAAGAGGGGTTTTTGACGGCGGAAGAGATTGCGGCGGCAGATCTTGAAGACGATGGAAATTATGTAAATTATGAGAAACAGTACAATCAGCGTTTTCCGCTTTTGCGCAAGGCATTTGACCGCAGTGATATCGCAGAAAATGAGGAATTTCAGGCGTTTGTCTCGGAACAGCAG
>FR894048.1:13923-29101 GCA_000434115.1 Roseburia sp. CAG:309
CCTATTTATGGCGATCAAGGATACTCGAAAGGGTGCCAGTTTTCTTACGTGGGAGGAAGAGTTGAAACGCCGCGATGAGGCAGCGATTGAGCGGTGTCAGGAAACGTATAAAAACGAGATCAGTTTTTACATGTTTCTTCAATATGAATTTGACAAACAATGGAAACAATTAAAAAAATACGCCAATGATAAGGGCGTACAGATCATCGGAGATATTCCGATCTATGTGGCACTTGACAGCGCAGATACGTGGGCGCACCCGGAATTATTCCAGTTTACGGAAGATTTGGAGCCGATCGCGGTAGCCGGCTGTCCGCCGGATGCCTTTTCGGAGACGGGGCAGCTGTGGGGAAATCCGCTATACCGCTGGCAGTACCATGAATCGACAGATTTTCATTGGTGGATTTCGCGTATCCGTAATTGTTTTAAATGGTATGATATGGTGCGCATTGACCATTTCCGCGGATTTGATGAATATTATGCCATCCCGTATGGCGAGGAAACCGCAGTGAACGGTGCCTGGGAGAAAGGGCCGGGAATTCTTCTTTTTGACAAGATCAATGAAGTGCTTGGCGAGCAGCAGATCATCGCGGAAGATCTTGGCTTTTTGACAGACAGTGTCCGAAATCTCTTGGCTGCCACCGGCTACCCTGGAATGAAGGTGCTTCAGTTTGCTTTTGATTCACGAGAGGAAAGCGATTACATGCCACACAATTACAACTCGAACTGTGTGGTTTATACAGGAACGCACGACAACCAGACAACGTTTGACTGGTGGAAGGAATTGTCAAAAGAGGACCGCAGCGTGGCACTTCGTTATCTGAACCTGCCTTATGGCGGCAGGTTTGTCAGCCGCAAAAAGCTGACATGGCAGCTGATCACACTCGCGCAGCGAAGTGTGGCGAAACTTTGTGTCATTCCGGCACAGGACTACCTCTGTCTGCCTGGCACGGCGCGCATCAACACGCCTTCGACGCTTGGCTACAACTGGCAGTGGCGCATGAAGAAAGATGCCTTTGATAAGGAGCTGTGTGAAAAGATCCGCCGGATGACCAAATTGTATGGAAGATGAAGATAGGAAGTGGGGGAGCTTTCTTTGGAAGTGACGGGGCGCCGCAGGTGCCCCGTTTTTTGCGGCTTGTGTTTTGCGAAAAGGTAACGTAAAAAGGAAAAGTTGCCAAAATGGGGTGTTTTTGAAATTTGTATATGCTATACTAAACGAGTAATGAAAATCAAGATTTCTTATAAGTACATTTCGTACAGAAATTCACACAAACCAAAACTAAATAGAAAGCGGGGAATTTGATGGAGAGAAGAATCTACAGAGAATGGAACAATTGGAGAACATCAAGAAAAGGCTTAAAAAGAGATTGCAAGGGACGCAGATTAGGAATGTTGGGTGTAAAAATATTCGTGGGCATTACCGCTAGTATCCGGATCAGAAGTATGTTGGAAAGCAGAAGAGGACAATGAAACACAGCCACTAATTAGGAATTGTATTGCAACAGGCCTTGTGTACTGTCACGAGTCTTTAATGAGTGCAAGTAGTGGTTCTTTTGTCGGTACCAATGTAGCACGGATTGAACAATGCTACGCCGCCGCAAAAGTACAAGTCAGGTGTGTAAAGAGACGAAAACAGTGAAAGTGTCGCAATGGCCGCTTCCGTCTGCAACGCCAACAGCCACTCCAACAGCGACTCCGTCTATTACACCGTCGGCAATACCCGTGGTTACTCCTACCGCAATACCAACGGTAACACCAACGACACCAGCGTTACTGCCAACGGCCACAAATGCGACGGCAGTGCCAACACAAAATGCGACGGCAGCCCCAACACAAAATGCGACGGCAGTGCCAACACAAAATGCGACGGCAGCCCCAACACAAAATGCGACGGCAGTGCCAACACAAAATGCGACGGCAGTGCCATCACAGCAGCCAATGGCATCTCCGACACAACAGCGACAGAGGCCCCGGTCATCACAGAAACTCTGGCAAATGGAGTGAAAAAGGGAAAAGTTCTCAAAGACAGTCGTGGTTCAACGTTTAAGGTGACCGGTGCAGATGCGGAGAATCCGGAAGTGTGTTATGAGGCGCCGGCGAAAAAAGCCAAAGGGAAGGTAAAATTTCCAATGATTGACAGACACAATGCGAAAATAGTATACTGATTATAAGCAAAATTCATATGTAAGGAGAGAGAAAATATGATTCGACACATTTTATTTTGGAACTATACAGATGCAGTAAAGGAAAAACAAGGTGAGGAAGAAGCACTTCAGTTTATGCAGGATTCGGTGGCAACAATGAACGGAAAGATTGATGGATTGATACAGGCAGAAATTGGAAAAAAATATTGCGGGCGGATACGATCTTGTCTTTTATGCGGAATTTACAGATGAAGCCGCGTTGAAGGCATTTATGAATCATCCGCTGCATGTGGCACACCGCGAACGCTGTAAAGACATTGTACGATTTTACTATGTCAGAATGGTATAAAAAGAATCATTTGGAGCAAGATGCGACGGACAAATATACGATTCAGCTATTGACACAGGAAAAGGTAATATTTAACCGCAATCAGGAATCAAAGAAAAAGATAGCATCCTATGTCGTTGACTTAAAGATCCTGAAAGTGGAAAGAAGTTTTGACCGGGAACTGTGTGGCTGTTATTATGATGGCATTTTTTATCACTTTGACAGTAATAAAAATATATTGGAACTTATCGATCTGGAGACGGGAGAGACGAAAGAAAAGGTGGATTATTCGGCGATATCGGAGGGAATATCGGAGAGCATCCAATATCGGAGTTACAATGAGGAAATGAAGGGATTGGATCAATTCCCCTCACACACATTCGCATTTCCGAACACTTCGTGTTCTTTCTCGCCTTTAAAAAGGCTAAAAATGCTCATTTTGTGTGGGGGAGCCCTATTAGGGGACCTAACGTGAGAAAACCAATGCATCTTACGTGCAAGCACGACGATTCATTAATTTTCTCACATTGGTCCTGAATAGTTACGTATTTGAAATTTTTGGGAACTTTTTTACTTCCGGAACTATCATTATATATAGAGGAAGAAAAGAGTACAGAGGGGAAAAAATATGGAAACAAAAAAGTTTTGTGAAAATGTACAAAAATACCAGAACGATATGTATGTGATGGCATATGCGGTACTGAAAAATGAAACAGATGCAGAAGATGCAGTAAGCAATGCGATATTAAAGGCGTATGAAAATATCGACAATCTTCGCAGTCTGAAGAAAATGCGGGCGTGGCTTTTGGTGATCACGAAAAATGAAGCCCTGCTGATTAAGCGGAAGCGGTTGTTTCTTCCGGGAGATGAGACGGTAGAATCTTACGCCAAACCTGTCGAGGCACATTACGATGAATTGTGGGATGTGCTGGGCCAGATGAAGGAAGAGTATCGTCTTGTTGTGGTACTGTTTTATTATCAGGGATTACCGATAAAAACGATTGCGGAGGTGTTGGAAATGCCGGAAGGAACGGTGAAATCCAGACTCAGCAGAGGGAAAGAAGAACTACGAAAAGCACTGGAAAGAGGTGACAAGAAATGACAGAATTTGACAAAAACATACAAAAAAGGATAAAAAATATGCCAATTCCGGACAGTTATCATGAAAAAGTAAAAGAGGTACTCGAAAAGATTGAAGAAGGCGAGCCTGTTCCTGTGAAAAAGAAACGGCATCCGGTAAAGGCGGCAGCGGTTATTCTGGTGTTGATTCTTGCGGGAAGTCTGGCATTTTCGGCGACAAGAGCAAAAGCAGGATTTATGGAGTTGTTTACGCAAAACCTTCTGTCATTTTTAGGACTGGAGCAGGAGAGTTCCAAAGAACTCGGCATTGAGAGTCAGAAGCAGGAATCGGTCAGCAAGCCGGATCTGATGATGGAATTGCAGGAAGTGGTAATGGATACACAGAACATTTACGCGGTAGTGAAGATTACTGCACCGCCGAGTATAGAGTTTACTGAATCCATGTCATTTGACTATTTTGGATTTTGCGAAGGAACGAATTTTAATGCGTCGGAGGTAGTAGGCGGGGCGCGAAGCTGTGAACTTCTCGAAGTATCCAGAGAAAGGAAAAATGTGGCGACATTTGTTGTAAATGTGGTGACCGATGAGCAGATTCCGGAAGGAAAAGAGGCCTGTGTTTTCTTTAAAGATCTGATCGCAGATCCGACAGAGACGGAGCCAAATGTGCTGATCGAAGGAATGTGGACTCTGAATTTTATGGCAGAGTATACAAAGTCGCAGGATATCACGATTGAGGGAACGAGTGATATGTCTTATTCATTTCTGGATACGACCGCGACCGTGAAAAAGATAAAACTTCTGCCTCTCGGAATGACCTTAAAGGCAGATGTGTCAAATGTGCCGAGAGAGGAGCTGGGAATCAGCGATACGAGACTTACCATCCGTTTAAAGATGGCAGATGGAAGCGAGTTGATCGTGCAGAGTCCGGATCCCGACGCGAAAGAGATTACGAGCAGCGGAAGTATGGCAGAGTCGGAAAAAGGAGATCGCACATATCTTAAATACGTGTCACAGTTTGAAAAAGCGGTTGACATTAACCAAATACTTGGCGTGTATATCGAAGATCTGTATGTACCGGTGAGAGGATAAGAAAAAAAGGAGGAAAAATATTATGAAGAGAAAATGGAAACGAACAGCTTTGGTGCTGGCAGCAGCACTGACGATCACGAGTCTGCCGGCTGCGGCTGACAAAGAGGTAAAAGCAGAGGGGTACGGTGTGAGCAATCCAATCGTTACCGGTACCCTAAACACATGGGATACTCTGACGTTTGGAAATTATTGGCAAGAAGACACAAATGGAGACGGCGTTGCTGACCGGAATGATGACAAGCAGCCAATCCAATGGCGGGTTCTTTCGGTAGATGGAAACGATGCGTTTTTGATGGCGGAAAAGACGTTGGACAATCAATGCTACAATGAACATCCGAAATCCAGTACGGGAGGAGGAAAAGAACTTTGGGCGACCTGGGAAACCTGTACGCTTCGCACCTGGCTCAATGATACGTTTTTAAATGCAGCATTCACCGACGAGGAGAAAAATGCCATAGCGGATACAACCGTAGTAACCCCGGGAGAAGATCCATGGAATACGGGAACACTTACCGATGGTGGAAATGATACGGTTGACAAAGTATATTTGTTATCTCTTGAGGAAATTCGTAACGGCGAATATGGTTTTGACAGCCAGCCGGGATACCGAGGTGAGGGTAGTGACTGCTGGCGTCTGTCTCAGACCATTGCTTCGACCAATACTGCCTATGCGACAGCACAGGGAGCCCTGACATTTGAGAAAGAATCGGCAAGAGAGGAGTATCCATCTGAAATACGTGCGATTGGAAATACCAATTACTGGTGGCTGCGTTCTCCGGGTATGGATGGTATGTCAGCTGTCACGGTTCTGATTGGAATCGTGTCGATAGCTGGTTCTACGCACAATGATGAACTTGGCATACGGCCGGTCATTCATTTGGATCTCAGCAAGACATCCCTTTGGACAAAGGGCGAGCCGGTTTCCGCCGAAAATGACGGATACGCATTAGAGGCAGCGAGCAGTGCTTCGCCATCGCCGTCGGCAGTGCCAAGTGGAACTCCGGCAGCAGAACCAAGCGAGACGCCGGCAGCGACACCAATAGAAACACCGGCAAGTATCCCATCAGCGACGACGCCGGCGACAAATGCTCCGACTCAGAACCCGGCAGCGAATACAACTCAGGCTCCAGCCACCACAGACAAACCGGTGATTCAGCCGTCTGATCCGACTTCCGCTCCAACAACAGAAGTGGTAAAAATTGGAAAAACCAAGATCCGGTCTGCGAAAAATGTGAAAGGCAAAAAGATTCAGGTGAAGTGGAAGAAGGTAAAAGGAGCTTCGTATTATGAAGTGCAGTATGGCATTGGAAAAGATATTTCAAAAGGAAAGACCGCAATGTCAGAGAAAACCATACTGACCTTAAAGAAACTTCGCAAAAATAAAACATACCGCATACGTGTCCGCGCCTGCGATGCCAAGGGCAAGAAAGGCAAGTGGAGCAGCGTGAAAAAGATAAAAGTGAGGAAGTAGGAAGAAAAATAATAGAGAGAAATAAAAAAGGGAACTGTGAACTGGTTGCAGTTCCCTTTTATTACGAAACCGAGATTTTTGCTGTTATTCAGGATTTCCCCTCATCTTCGAGTCCGATCTGTTTTTTCGAAATGTTCCATCGGATAATCAAATGTCAGAATGCGGTAATCACTTTCCATTGCCAGGATGTGATGAAACCAGACGACAGAAAGTCCGGTTCCCCCGACCAGATATACCAGAGTATACTTGCTGCCCGGATTGCCGCACAGAAGATAGTTTGCTTCGATTCCATTTACGTTTGTATTTTGAAAAGGATGTGTTTTTTGAAATGCTTCTAATTCGCTTAAAAATGACATACGTCATACCTCCGATCATACTTATTTCAATGTAAAGCGTAGCACGGCAGGCATGGTAAGCGGATGACCGGCGATATATTTACCATAAGCACGTTTCATAAAAAATTCCCTCGTTTCCTGAATGATTCTTGTTTCATTGTAGCAGATATGGTATAATCTGAAAAACGAAACTTTATCATGAAATGTATGAGGAAAACAGATGGATACAAATTTACAAAAATATCAGGCGTTTGTAGCAGCGGTGGAGCTGGGAGGATTTTCAAAGGCGGCAGAGCGGCTCAATTATTCGCAGTCCGGCATCAGCCGCATGGTGGCAGATTTGGAAAAGGAATGCGGAATTATACTTTTGGAGCGTGACCGCGGGGGTGTTCGGCTTACTTCGGAGGGGATGCGGATTCTTCCTTTTGCGCGGGAACTGTGTCAGGCATTTGCGTCTCTTGAAAATGAAGTGCAGCAGATGAATGGATTGCAGACAGGCGTGATCCGGATTGGCACATTTTCGAGTGTCGCCACGCATTGGCTGCCGAAGATCATCAAAGAATTTCAAAAGGATTATCCGGGCATTGATTATGAGATGCTGCTTGGTGACTACACGGAGATTCAGCAATGGATCGCAGAAGGACGGGTGGACTGCGGTTTTTTGCACCTGCCAACGAATCCGCAGTTTGAGGTGGAAGAACTGGAAAGGGATGAGTTGATGGCGGTCATACCGGAAAACCATCCATTGATAAAAAGGAAGAAATTTCCAATCAAAGCATTGGAAGAAGAACCATTTATGCTGCTCGAAAAGGGCGGTAAGGCAGAAATCGCCGAATACCTCGCACAAAATGACATTCACCCCAATGTCAAATTCACGACGTGGGACGACTATGCGGTGATGTCGATGGTCGAACAGGGGCTCGGAATCAGTATTCTCCCGCAGCTGATCTTACAGAAAATTCCTTATAAAGTCATTATTAAACCGCTCGAAAAGCCTGTTTTCCGGAAGATTGGAGTGGCCATGAAAAGCAAGAAAACCGCATCGGCGGTGACAAAAAAGTTTTTGGAATATTTGAAATACAGATCTTAAATCGTTACAAAAAAATTTGAAAAAAGCTGTAACGTTTTCCAAATTTTATCGTCTCATTTACAAACAGAGAGACAGAAAGGTGGCGGGAAAAAAAGATTGAAACTAACAGAGGAGTCATTTGATGAGATTTACCGAAATTATGCAAAAATGCTGTATGCGTATGTGCTCTCGCTCTGCCACAATCCGACGGTGGCGGAAGATGTGGTGCAGATGACATTTTTGCGGGCGATTGAGAAAGCCGATACGTTTCAGGGAAAAAGTAAGATTTCGACGTGGCTGTGCCGCATCGCGAAAAATATCTGGCTGGATCTCTGCCGGAAGGCGGAGGAGAAAAATATTCCACTCGACGAGTGGTGTGAGCCGGTATCCGAGACGGACATGCTTCAGCAAATGATTGACAAAGAAGAAAATGCAAGGATGTATCAATGTATCCACGAACTTCAGGAACCGTTCAAGGAAGTTTTCATGCTTCGGATGATGGGAAATTTGTCGTTTCAGGAGATTGGGGATATCTTTGGAAAATCCGAGGTGTGGGCGCGCGTGACATTTTACCGCGCAAAAGAGCGTCTGCGGGAACAGATCAAAAAATAGGAGGCGAATAATATGAAATGTTATGTTGTACAGGATCTTCTGCCGGAGTACGTTGAAGGACTCTGCCGGGAAGAAACGGCAAAAGAGATAAAAGAGCATCTGGCAGGGTGTGAAGAGTGCCAGCGGATGTGGAAAAATATGTCAGATAGTGACGAAAAAAATGACAAAATGGAACTGCAAAAAATCCAGCCATTTCAAAGAATCAAAAAAGAGATTAAGAAGGATAAGAGGGGAAAATGGGTGGCAATCGCGCTTCTCGTGCTGGTTTGTGTGGTGTTTGGTACATTGACGGCCGGACAGATCTTCCCGACGCTGTCGTGTCCGAGTTATGACACCATTTATTATCATCACCGCGCAAAGCAAATTGCCACGCAGCTTGTCGAGGGAGACATTGAAACTGTGATGAAGGGCATGGGGGCGCGGGTCACAAATGAGCGTGCCCAGGGTCAGGTGGAATTTTACCATGATACGGTGGATCAGATAAAAAATTTGCAAAAGAAGGTGTTTGACGGAAAAGACGTTTCAATCAAAGTCGGGACAGTGACCTATGAACAGTTTTTATATTCCGATGAGGATTTCTTTCCGCAGACGGACTATCGAACGCCGGTAACGATCACGTATAATGGGAAAAAACTGTATCTGACATTTCTTTTTTACGAGAAAAATTATTACAGCCTGATGGTTTCTGACGGCAAAGAAGATTTTAACCGATGGGGCATGACCGAAGAAGAGAGTCAGAATGAAAATACGGTTCCTCTTCGCCGGATGTTTGCGCTGCTTGACTTTTATTATTGTGCCAGCCGGCAGGATAACATCGAGAGACTGCTTTTGACCCACCGGATCTCAAGGCTTACCAAAGAGGATATCGATAAGATGAGAAAGGAAGATTTGGATTTTCATACGGATTACATTGTAAAAAATTGTAATGATTTCATGACGATAAAAAACGGCGAAGAATATGTATCGGAATTTCATACCGAAGTACGGGAAAAAGTATACAATATACTCCAATCCTCCGTCAAAAACACGCTTGAAATAACAGACGGCGAATACGATACCGGGAAAAAGGCGTTCAATGCAACGCTCTATTGGACACTCACCGACCGGAGCGGAAAAAAGGCGGTAATGACCCAGAAATTCTATTATGGCATGTGTGGTTACGAACCGGTGCAGGGCACCGCAAAAGTGTGTGCGGACGCGGGCTTTGACCAGAAACTGCAAGAAAAGTTACAAGAAGGATTCTAAGTTTATATAGAAACAGTCAATTTTAACCGTAGTTTTTATTCGGTAAATGAGACTCTGGATTTCTCATGAGGGATTTAGAACACCGTCGGTGCGTAGAGGGCGTAGTATGCCCTCATGCACCGTTACGTGTGTTCTTCTAAGCGAGAGCGGTCCCGAAGAGAAACCCAGAGTCTCATTTTCTGATAAACAAACCGTTAAAATTGACTTTTCCCCTCAACGATGTTATCATATTATTACTAATTTTGACGAAATATCGAACAAACTGACAGGAGAGGGCGGATGAAAAAGATCGCACAAAAAAAGGTTATCATCATTCCCTTGTTCATAGGGGTGATCGCATTTACCATCCTATTTCTGGCAACGACAAGTTATGACAAAAAGCGTATTGACAAAATCGCGGATGAAACGCTTGCTTTTATGGAAGAAAGGGTCAACCAGTTTGACCAGTACGACCGGATCCGGAGTGAAAGTGGTGAGGACGGCGGAATTACGCTGGAATCCATCTTTTCCGGCTATTCTTTTGTCAATGATGGCATTGTCGTGGTGACCGATGGGAAAAAGATATTAAGCACGAACTACGCGGGGTTAAACGGAAAAAATGTGGAATCCTTTGTAGCGTCGCAGTTACTTCCGAGTACGCATGGGCAGCTGATCCGTTTTGAACGCGACAACTCAAAATGGTTTGGAAAAGTGGAAGAAACGGATAAATATTATCTGTGTGTACTTTATAAGGAAAAGTCCGTATTTTCGACGCGGCGGGCGGCGATGGTCTATGGATTTATTATTTATGGACTTCTTTGGATGATGTTAGCGCTTCTGCGTGCGCGTTACGCCCGGCTGAATATGGTTCAGATGCAGAAACAGCTGGATATTGTGCAGGCGATCAGTAAGATGTATTCGGTCAATATGTACATCAATCTGAAAAATGACAGCTGGGAGCTTATCAAAGATTCGGAAAAACTGCAGAAATCGCTGGAAGGAAAAGAGTATGTAGGAGAAATGTTTGAGACATTTATCGAGCGGGAAATGGCTCCGGAAGATTATGCACAATGCCGTGATTTCCTAAATCTGGAATATATCAGAGAGCATTTAAAGAACAATAAAGTGATTTCGTGTACCGCAAAACATCAGAATGGCAAATGGATCCTGATGATCCTGGTTCCTCAGAAATACGATGAAAGAGGAGACATTGAGTCATTTCTTCTCTTGTGCCGTGACGTTACCGGAGAAAAAGAGCGCGAAATACAATACCAAAAAGAATTGGAAGAATCTGTCAAAAAAGCAGAGCGTGCCAATGCCGCGAAGACCGATTTCCTGCGTCGGATGAGTCATGATATCCGAACGCCGATCAATGGAATACGCGGTATGGTTCCGATGTGCAAAAAATACATGGGAAATGAGGAAAAGCAGGAAGAATGTCTGGATAAAATTATGTCGGCGTCTAGTTTTCTGCTTGACCTTGTCAACGATGTGCTGGATATGAGTAAACTGGAGTCCGGCCGCCTTATCATGGAAGCAAAGCCGTTTTCCCTGACTCAGGTTGTGGATGAAGTGAAAAATATGATTGAGATTCAGGCACAGGAAAAAAATGTGGAATTTGTGCTGGAAAGCGAAACGTTAGAACAAGACGAACTCATTGGAAGTTCCCTGCATCTGCGCCAGATCATGCAGAACATTGCGTCCAATGCAGTAAAATACAACCGAGAAGGCGGTTATGTCCGCGTTAGCTGCTGGGAAGAGAAAACGGGTAGCGAAGAAGTCTGTTTTCATTTTGTGTGCGAGGACAATGGGATCGGCATGAGCAAAGAATTTCAGGAGTCTGCGTTTGAGCCGTTTTCGCAGGAACGCGAGTCTGCAAGAACGCTGTATGCCGGAACCGGTCTGGGACTTGCCATTACAAAACATCTTGTTGACCGTATGAATGGAGAAATCCGGTTTAAAAGTGAAAAAGATAAAGGTACGACATTTGATATCCGTATTCCTTTGCGGGTAAACCGTATTCCGATTTCGCGGCAGACGAAAAGCAAAAATGACACATTGCGCCGGAAGATACGTGTTCTTTTGGTAGAAGACAACGATCTGAATATGGAAATTGCAGAATTTATGCTTCAGGATCTGGGGGCAGAGGTGAAGAAGGCATGGAACGGACAAGAGGCAGTAGACCGATTTTTCGCTTCGGAGCCGGGAGAATATGATGTCATTCTGATGGACATTATGATGCCGGTACTCAATGGATTGGATGCGGCGAAAAAGATCCGCAGACTGGAGCGCGAAGATGCTAAAACGACACCAATCATTGCTATGAGTGCCAATGCTTTTTCCGAGGACATTGCAAGCAGTCTGGAAGCCGGTATGAATGCACACATTTCCAAACCGATCAATACCGATAAATTAATTAAAATGCTGAATCAATATTGTCGTAGATAGAAGGAGAATTAACGTGAAAATAGCAGTATTTTTCCCGGGAATCGGGTATCGTTTCGAAAAACCGTTGTTATATTACAGTAAAAAACTGGCAAAAGAATGTGGATATGACACTCTTGTGGACGTGGATTATCAAATCCGCAAAACGGCGAATATCCGTGGAAATGCAAAGAAAATGCAGGAAGCATTTGAGGAAGCTTGTGCGAGCGCAGAAAAATTTCTTGCACCCATTTCTTGGAAAGAGTACGACGAGATCGTATTTATTTCAAAAAGTATCGGCACAGCAGTAGCAGCGCACTTTACTAATTTTTACCATTTACAGGCAAAACAGATTTACTATACTCCGCTAGCACAGACCTTTCTGGCAGAACCGACACCGGGCATCGCTTTCTGCGGGACTGCGGATCCATGGGTTCCGGAACCGGATGCCGTGCTTTGTCAGTGTGCGAAGGCACACATTCAAAGTTACCGGATCGAAGGGGTAAACCACTCGCTGGAGGGAAACGATACGATGAAAAATATTGAAATTTTGCAGCAGGTGATGAGGAGGACGAAGGAGTATTTACAAGAGAATAGATCAGGATGACAACGACGATTATCCATTGCTTATTTGAAAAAAGGAGCCTTGACAGGAAACGGTTGGGTTTTCTTTTTTTATTTGGATATTACTTTTAAAGTGAAAAAAACGGAAAAAAAGTTGGATTTTAGTGTTGTATAATGGATAAAAAACAGATAACAAGGAGGAAAATCCGGAAGAAAGTTTTAAATGGTATCTTAAAGCGGCAGGATTAGGCAGGTCTGTTTGGTGGTTTTTTGTATACAAACCATCGCCGGACTTCAGGCTACATTTCTACCGATCTGGTTGAGTAATCTACAAATGCAGACATGATACTCAGGTAATTTTTCTTGCTGATCGGGACGGTTTTGCCGTTGGAAAGGGAGATCTCGTAGCGGACTATTTTTACAATATGTGCCATATTGACAAGATAACTTTTATGAGCGCGGATGAAAGTAGAACCGGGGAGATCTTCTTCAATCTTTTTCAGGGTGCCGGAAAACGTATGGTTTTCGCCGGAGATTAAGTGAACAGAAAGGTCATGTCCGTAGATCTCAAAGAATAAAATTTCAGAAACAGGGAGTGACAGAATTCCTTCGCGGGATTTAATATAAAAACTTTGATCCGCGTGCTTGTCAAAAAAACGATCCAATGCTTCTTCCAGTTTTTCCAGCTTATCGGTTTTGATCAGATAATGCAGAGGAGAGACGTCAAAACTTTCCAATGCATAATCGCTGCTGGAACTTAAAAAGATAATGTCGGTATCTGTGTGAAACGAACGCAGGCGGCGGGCCATTTGGATTCCGGTGGTGTCTTGAAAAACGATGTCCAGAAAAAGGAGATCATACGGTTCCTCTTGTTCAAAACGTGAGATCAGATCGGAAGGAGTGTCGAAAAATGAAATCTCAAAGGCAATATTGCGGTTGTTTAGTTGTGAAATTAAGGCTTCCTTTAACAGAGCTGCAAATTGAGGATCATCGTCACATATGGCAAATCTGTACATCATCCTGCTCCTTTCCATACATTAATCTTAAATAACGGCATTTTGTTTAAGTATACGAAAAATTCATACAATTGTCAATTTGTTTATAAAAAATTCCCATTTGTGTTACATGAGGGGAGTTTATGAAATAGGCAAGACAAAAGTTGAGTTTTATGGTATAAAGTAAGATAGAGTAGTAGAACAAGAAAGGTAAAGGAGGAAGTGTCTATGAAGCATTTGAGAAAACGTTTGCTGGCAGTTTTTCTCGCGGCAGTCATGTTCGTGACGAGCGCAGGAACGTCATCATACGCGTATGAGGCAGAGAAAAAAGGCAATTTGTCCGTAACAGGAAAAGACGGGCAGACCGTCGAAGAAGAGGAGTCCTGGGAGGAAAAATTCCCCAATGGAACATTTGCTTTTAAGAATGATTCCATAACAATTGAAGAAGGAAAGAATGCCAAAGAGCAGAAAATAACAATTTATCGTCTTGGAGGAACAAAGGGAAAAGCGACGGCAAAAGTGGCGATCACACCGGCTGTTGCAACGCTTGATGAAGACGAGAAGGAACTGGTGTATGCCAATGCGGCATCGAATAAGGACTATACTGTTAAAGTGGAAAATCCGATCGGAACCGATGGAACGATGGGAAAACAGCAGGTAAGCAGTTCTTATGAAATGGATGCACAGAAAGCGGACGGAAAAGTAACACTCTCTTTGAAAGAGGTAAAAGGTGAGTATGTCCGTTATTTTTGGCATGTAAAAAAAGATGGAAAATGGGAAGCTGTTTCCGGTGGAAATCAGGAAACACTTGTTGTAAGCGACAGGGATTTTGAGCAAAATGAATATAGTTGTGTAGTAGAAGCTGATTACAAACTTAGTTTGTCAAAGACGACCGGAGAAGAAAGTTCACAAAAACTGTGGATTAACTTAAACAGCCGTCATATAACAGATGAAGAGCCATACGAAAAGGGAAGTTACACAGATGTGACACTCGACGGGGAAATGCCATTTAAGACAAGTTTTTTGCAGGTAGACTTTGAAGATGGCGAATGGGTAAAGGATATCGTTGTCAAAGCAACCGACGACGAGGAGCATGAAGCAGAGGAGCTGGCATCCTTTACTATCTATGAAGTGGAAGGCGCAACATTTACAGAATCTGCCAACCGCTTGTCGATGTGCATCAAGGATGACGAGGAAAAACTCGAAAGCACAATGGGATTTGCACTTAGCCGGATAAGGGTAGACAAAAGTACAGGCAAAGCGAAGATTAAATTAACCAGAACAGGAGCGACACAGTATGTTTCATCTGTAGATTACAAGACTGTGGATGGAAGTGCGAAAGCGGGGACGGATTACGCTAAGGCGGAGTCCACAGCAAGTTTCAGTGGTGGTATCGAAAGTGCAGAGATTGAGATCGACCTTCTGAATGATAACAAAAAAACAGAAGAAGACCGTTACTTTACCATTGAACTGAAAAACGCGAAGGGTGGAAATATCAAACAAAGCGCACAGGAGATCCGGGTTAATCTGTTTAATACCAATACGGCAGATAAGGATAATGTTGCGACAGCATCTAAGAGCAAGGATGCCAAAGATGCATCGGCGCGTGTCAAAGAAAGTGACACGGCAATCACGGAAAACGGCAGCAAGGATGTAAAAGCGAAAGCCGTTAAACAGAAGGATAACGTCGTTGACTATGACAAAGTTAGCGATAAGTCCGGTGACATGAAGGCACAGGAAGCGGGAGATTATTCTTACAAGATCAGCACCGGTAAACTGAGCAGCCAATGGGGCAGAAACTGTAATCTTACAGAGTATACGCCGCAGACCGCGAGTGATG
>FR894048.1:29163-38646 GCA_000434115.1 Roseburia sp. CAG:309
AAACGCCGCGCAAACACCTATTATCATATTGATGATCTGGTAAATATGTACAGCAAGATGTCAGGGTCTTTCTGGGCGAAGACCAGTTATAGTCTGTTTTGGGCAAGAGAATATTACAGCGGACTGCTTGTAGGTATTGGTAACAGCAGTTTTGCAACATCATTGACAGATTATACTTCTGACAGTGGAGACGGTAACATGAGAAACCGCCTCAGTGAAGAGTCAAAGAAAGCAGCAACGACAATATATACAAGATTTGGAAATGGTTCCGATACCAAAAGGTTTGATGTGAATCTTGATAATATTCCCGCAGGTGCGGGCAATGATTACCTCGCGTTTAAGACCGCTATTTCAAAACGTGGCGGCACGGTGCGAAATCGTGATTCGAAAGTAAACTCGGTAAATATTAATCTGTACCGCCGCTGGCTGAGCAAACAGACTACATTGAATATCAATCTGGGTGACAGCAAAGACAAAGACCGTATGGACCGGTCTTCCAGCGGAAATGTGACAGCAGTAAAAAAAGGAATGAAACCGGTTATTTCAATAGAAAAAGGTGGTTTTGATTCCGATGGCGATGGAAAATTCTACCTTGGAACAGAACTGAAAGTAAAAGAAACCGATACTCTCGGGGTTTATCAACTTGACAAAGTGGAATTGAAAGAAGGAAGCAACAGCATTTCTCGGGACAATGATGTTGATAAATCCACGATAGTAAAATATTCCAACAATGGAAAAAGGTTGTCCACGACCGCAGATTATACTCTCAATTGTGAATACAACCGTTATCAGACATTGGAGATTAACTGTAAGACGTCGATGACGGAAAAGGACACAGATCAGGAAAAAGCAGATAAGTTCACGGCGATTGGGAAAAACATTAAAGTGGATGGAAAAACAATCAATCTGAAATCCAATGCCGGAGAATATATTTATACATCCTCGGATAAAGTGGTCAACTTTAATAAGATTAACTTTGGTCTGAGTGATGGTACGAAGATTCTCTATGGAGATAAAGTATACGATGGAGATTCCGATATTATCATCACGGATTCGGACATTGTATCCAACACGATTACATTTTCAGTATATACACCGGATTCGGTCAGTGTAGTAAGAGATCCGGAAATTATCAGCGAGAAACTGGTAGCCATCTACAATGATAAAAATGGAGATGGTAAATATACAGAAGACGAAGACGGAATTACACCAATTAAAATCCTGAAGGCAGGAGAACCATATCAGATTACAGATTTTGGAAAAGATGTTGTGATCAAAGTAGATTATGCGGTTCAGCCTGCGTCTCTTAACATACCGCCGGGAGCGACGGGAAAAGAGACCTTTCAGGTGGTTCCGGGATTTGTAACAACACAGACCTCGGAAGAGCAGAAAAAGAATATGACGGAAGAGCAGAAGGCATATCGTGATATTTCAGCGAAGGACGGAAACGTGAAAATGTATGGTGCTGTTTCAAGCGGAACGGTATCGTTCCTATCCGGATACGATGCCAGTCCTGCGAAGATGAATGACAGCAAAAAGAAATATGAGTGGACTCCGGATTGGCGGGGAAATCTGCGAAAGGATTATCAGAATCCGTCAGAGATCAAGGTTTATGAAACCAAGATGCCAAATGGATTTACAGCAGCTTCCACAACGGAACAGATTAACGGATATCTCGGATGTTTGCACGGAAATGAGACATATTATATTACTTCCCGTGTAACGACAGGAAATGAAGAAAAGATCACATCGACGAAACGTGGTGGCTTCTATACTGTTCCGGAGCCGGCAGCACAGTCATTTGAATCCGAAGAGGCAGGAGCAGCTGAGGCACCGGAAGATTCCGAGGGAAAGACAGCAAACCAGCCAAGTGTTGCAGATACATCACCGGGAGTAAGCCTGCCGGAAATTAATATTGAGCTTGGTTATGGAACATTTATGATGGGTGACGACGAGATTGGATTTTCCGTCGGAACTCCTGTATTTGGTATGAGCAAAGAAGGCACCGAAAGTGCTGAAAAAGATGCTATGGGTGCGCAGGGTCTGAAAGAAATGAAAGAAGCCATGTCGGATCCGTCCAATAATATCTTTAAACAATTGAAGAAAAATGCCGGCAAAACCGATGGTGCCAATCAAGGAAATGCGGCAAAGGCTTCACCGGCGAAGAAGGCAGAAATTGATATCGCAGTCAATATGTCTTTCGTATGGAAATACAGTAAACTGACCGGTAAATATGAGTTCTCTTCCGCCATGATCGCTTTGGCGATTGAAGGAAGTGTCCGTTTACAGTACCGATTCCAGTGTTGTCCGATCTTCTATGTCTATGTTCAGATCGGTATGGAACTTGAGGCACAGACCGGTATTGAACTTGAGAAAGAAGAGGTTACGAATGCCGATGGAACGACAAGCATTAAGAATAATGTTTCGTTTGCCGGATTAAGCTTAAATCCGAGCCTATACGTAGAGGCAGGAGCCGGTGTCGGAGTTGACCTCGCAAAACTGGAAATTTATGTAAAAGTATCCGTCTCGTTTGCGTTTACGATCAATAAGCAGACACAGGTGGACGAATTTATCACATCGGCGGCGGTCGGCTTCCGAGTGGTATTCCTGTTCTTCTCCTATGAGATGGACGTTATCGGATGCAAAGCCGGTTATGAGGCGTCTCGAAAAAAGGATGGAGGAAGCGGATGGTTCTTCTCGTGGCAGGTTGCCGGGCGTGATATGGATGGAAACGAGGAAGAGGTTGATAACGATGTAGCAGGAGCAAGGGTAACGGTTTCCAAACCACAAAGTTACTTGCGGCTGCAAAAAATCAATTCCTCGGATGATAATGCTGCGCAGGACGAAATGTCAGGGCAGTCCTATAAGATAAATGGTATTGACGAATTTGAGGTGAGCGGCTACGGCAACAACGCATCGGCAGTAGAACTGGGAAGCGGTCTTAACAGTGCTTCGGATTACAAACTGCTGACCGTAGGAGACACGAACTATGTGTTGTATACGATAAGCTGTGATTCAAATCAAGCATTTAATAGAACCATGCTTGTACTGTCCAAACTTTCCACAACAAGTAGCGGAGTTGGTGGAGAAAGTGGGACGGAGACGATGGGACTTGTCAATCCGATTGAGCCAACATCATCGACTAAATATATTGTAGTAGACATGTACGACAGTTCCAGAGGGTCTACAGATCCTAATGGTGATCTGGATTTCGATGCTGTCGTAGAGGGCAGCACAATCAAGGTAATATGGACGTCTTATAATGGAGATGCAGACAAGGCTATTCCAGACCATGGCATTACTGCTCAAGAAACGTTGCAAAAGGCAAGCAAGTATATCGATGTGAAGACGGCAGAATTTGATACAAAATCAACAACAGGATTTACAAGCGCCGTGGTCCTTAAACAAGGAAGTGATGGTAGTAGAAAAGGAACGGGTTATAGTTTCCTTCCTTCCGGAACGACATCGGATGTTTATGTGTATGCCGATACGGAACCTTACACCGAGGCAGAACTTGCTGAACGTGAGGCAAAATACCAGGAAAAATATGACAAAGATGCAGAAGGAAACAATTCGAATAATAAATCCGGAACCGGAGATCCTTATGCAAAAGCAAATTATGAGTATGCTTTGACAACAGATTTCCTGTATGGTAAATATTCCAAACTTCATTTCAGTGTGAAACAGGACGATGGAACGTATCAGACGATCGATGTGGAGCCGTCGGATGGTTGGAAAAAGCAGGGAACCCGTCTGGAAAATGTACAGATTACAGAAGGCACAAAAAATGACTACTTCATTTCGTACACTACCGAGCAGAAGGGTGACTACGAGAAAGAAGCAAAGATCAAAAAACTGTATGTTCAGAAAGCAGCCATTAAGACAGAAAAGGATGCGTTGACAAGTGCCACAAAGAAAACACTGGAACTTGGGGATGCGGTTCTGTTGAAAACGCTGGTGGATTATGAGGACAGCGATGAAAAAGATGGTGAATATTCGGGAGGAACTTGTGTGAAACAAGTGGATTCTCCGAACATTTCAAACCTGAAATTCCTTCATGGGAAACTGACAGATTCTGGAGAAGCAGAGACGTTCCTCATGTACACCATGAATGGAGTTACCTATGTGATCAAAGAAGCGAGCCTTGAAAATGCCTTGAACAGTAAGAATGCGGAAATTACGGTAGATCCATTGTTTACTGTGGAGAAGGATGAGAAAGAAAAGGATCGTGGAAATTCACAGTCAGATGCGACGATTGGCGTCGATGGAGACGGAAATATTTCCGCTGTTTATACGCAGACAGTTGCCAATACGGTAAACAATGCCCTTTATGTGACAAAGTACGATCCAACGGTTGGAAAATTTGGTGAGGCATTTATGCTTGCGATGAATCATATGCAGGTATATGAAGATTCGGTTTCCAATCAGTGGACTTCGGAGGACGCGAGAGCCGCATTCTTTGACAGCAAGAAAGGCGGCGGAGAAGATCAGTTTATCTTCAATGCACCTCAGATTGCACTTGGAAAAGCGACGGAGGGAAATGAAAGCGGAACATTGACAATTCTTACCAAAGGTACGATGACAAAATTAATGAAAACGTCGTTGAAATTTGATGGCGAATCGTATGAGGAATATGTTCCGGATTCTGATAATACGTCTACTTCCGGTATTTATGCAATTACTTATGGAATTGGAGATCAGAAGATCGGAGAAGCATCCATTACGTTTGATAAGAACAATTTTGTATCTGGTGCAGAACTAAGCGGAAGCGTTTCTTTCCGTAATACCGGAGATGTGGCAATTCGTGGAAGTAAGAAGAACCCGATTTCGATTACTTTGAAAGCGCAAGGTGCAAATGGCGGTGCGCCGGCGGAACTTGCTAAGTGGAAAGTAGAGAGCAATATCCTTGCCGGACAGCAGGTGACAACCGATGCTATCGCATGTAGAGCTCTTCCACAAAACATTGCCGGAGGAAAAATTTATATCGAAGTACAGGAAGATTCAACGTATGTAAAAGATGCAAAAGTTCTCAGTACTGCTGAGGATAAAGACGGACGTGGAATGATTTCTGTCGGTAAGAAAGCAGAACTTTCGATTGACAATTTGGAAATTACTGCCAGTGATACGCTGGAGAAACGAAGTGTAAACAGTATTTCCTGTGTTCTTGCCGATGTGAATATGACAGTAAGCAACAAAGGTGTAGAAGATGCTTCCAATGTGAAATTCCAGGTAAAACGAAGCGATGGAAAAACAGATGGAAGTGAAGATAAATACATTCCGCTGGAGATTGGTGGAAATCTGATCGTAGCCGATGATGGAAAGGAAACAGCCCTTCTCGGAAATGGAGACGACAAAGCTGTATTTGATTATCTTGCCTATAAAGATACGTCGGGAGTTGTCAGCACGAATCAGACGATTCCTGCCGGTAAGACGCAGACAATCCAAGGAAAGATTGTAATTCCATTGAGTGCGTTTGATCCGGAAGATGCAGTAGGTGCTGCAAACCTTCAGTTTACATTGAAGAGTGATGCAGAAGAATACGAGACCCGCAACAATACGGAGTATGGTAAGGTCGTACCGGCGACGAGATTTGACTGTCTGGATAAGGTTTCTCTGACAGTAGGAAATCCGGTCAACTTTACATTGAAGATGCAGGCAGCGATGGATTCTTCCAAACGAAGTAATATTACGCTTACGGAAATGAAGATCAACAAAGATGGAAAGGCAGAAGTAGCGACAGATAACAAACTTTTGCAGAGTGCCGCTTACAATGTGAAGACAGGATACGTTACCGTGACGGCTCAAAAAGAAGGTTCGGGAGTTCTGCGAATTGCCGATACGACAACCGGTTCCTTTAAAGATATTACGTTTGCAGCAACGGTGTCCGGATGCAATATCCGTACCGATAATCCGGTATTTGAATTTACCGATGCTCTGCACGGACAGAAATGGGAAGATATAGATATCGGAGCTGTTAAAGAAGGAACTGTACTTCCATACAACAGTGACATCTGTACCGGAGGAGAAGGCAATAGCTTTACCTTTACGACATATGCAAGAAGCATTGACTTCTATTACACAGGCGATATTGAAGTTTCAAGTAACAACAGTTTTGGTTTTGTAACCAAACAATATAAAGACCGTGATGGGGAAGAAGTAGAAGGCGAGTATTACAAACGCCATACGGTAGATTTCAACAATACTTCGCTGAAAAAGCATACCGTTACGGTAAAAGTCATCAATGGCAGCGCGTCCTTTGACCGCATGGTGGAATATTATTCCGAGCGAAGTGAGGGAGATACCGGACGTGATGTGCCGGAAGATAAAGTAAAACCGACGATTGTCATCGGTAAGACTCTTCCGACGAGCGGAACGAAACTTCAGCCGGGAACGGTTCTGGAAATTCCGGTTTATGCTTATGATGATGTGATGCTGAATTCTGTCAGCATTGGTGGAAACGGTGCCGATAAACTGGTGAATAACCAGTTTGCAGAAGGTACATTGAAAATCAGGAAAAACGGAACGTACCATGTGATCGTGGAAGACAGTTCCGGAAATATCAAACAGCAGCACATTGATATTTCATGTTTTGATGAAGAGGCGGATAAGATTGATGAAACCACAGATGATTGGCCGGATGTAACAATGAAACTGGTTGATGAGAGTGGAAATCCGATTACGGATTATACAACAGCGAATGCCTACATTGCATATGATATTAAGGCTAAGCGCAAGATTAAATCGGTAGAGATTCAGAAAGTGGATATGAAGACGAAGAATGGAATGAATCTGGGAAGCGGCATCCAGGTGACGGGAAAAGAGACCACTCTTTCCGATACGTACGATGTCAACCTTTCGGAAAACGGTTATTATCAGATGAAAGTAACAGATTCCGCGGACAACGTGACGACCGCCATTCTCTGTGTAGAGTATCTGACAAAAGGACCGAAAGTATATCTTTATACAGCAGACGGTGTAGAAAATCAGTTGTTCTACTGTGTAGGAGATGAAGACAATGAGATTCCGTTGAAGGAAGCTGTTGTGTATGAAGGAAAAGTAACGGCAACCAATGAAACCGGTTCGATCGAGGTAGAAGGAAAAGAACCGTTGATGCGGAAAAACTATACAACGGAGACAATGGATTCCGGAACGGTAATGCTGGAAGACTCTACTTCGACCAGAGAGTTTACAATTGCAGCACAGGATGTATCCGGTAAACTGACAACGTATATTTATACGGATGCAACCTGTCTGAGCGCTCTTGCCGTGGGAAGTGCGGAAGACATCGCATACGGCGTAAAACTCAATGGAGAATTTAAACCATATCAGAGAAACTATACGGTAGACGTTCCGTATGGTTATCCGGAAAATCAGCGTCCGGAAGTAAATGCTACCTGCGCAAGAGGAGCAACGATCAATAAAAACTGGGATGGCGATGTATTGACGATCAAGGTTACGAAAGACGACATGGAAAATATGTACACACTTACCTTAAAACGTAAAAAATGTACGTGTGACATTTCTATCCGTACCTATGATGATTATGTCGATGTGCCAAAGACAGGTGAAAAGCCTTCCCTTCAGTTTGATGTACAGACCGATGTGACTCTTTGTGAAGTACACCAAGACCACACACAGGATAATGTGAAACTTTCTTATGAACTTACGGACGAGGAAGAAGGCACGATACCGGCAGAAAACGCATCGGTAGAAAGTCCGGTGCTGGAGACAGACGCAGCGTCCATTCAGGGAAATACGATTGTATTTAACCGTATTCCGGAAGGAACGTCACCGAGCGCCGTTCATGTTAAGGTAAAAGCGAAGACAGATTCCTGCGAACGTTCGAAGATTATCACGTATACGGTCCGCAATAAATACGATGTCGGATTGGAGGTAACCGAAGGCGGTGAAGTACAGTGTGGAGAAGATATACTGGCTGCACAGAGTGAATCGTCTTCTGTAGAGCAGCATCCATATTCTTACGAGGTCAACACGGGCTTCGAACTGGAATTGAAAGCTGCGGAAAAAGAAGGTTATGAATTTGCCGGCTGGTATGATTCTTCGGATAAACTTCTCTCCAAAGAGAAAGACTTTATTTATACCGTAGGAAAAGACGAGACAATCCGTGCTATGTTTAAAGACATTGTTGAGCCGAAAGGTTCGATCATTTTGACCGATCTGAATGGAGCACAGAATGTCATAACATCCGATGAAGGCGACATTCTCGTTTCTTCCAAAGGTTTCCGGATGGAAATTGCGGGAGAAGATGAACTTTCGGGTGTAAAATCCATTTCTTACCAGATTGTAAAACAAGGCGAGAAACCGGATGAAAATGGAAAATGGATTTCCTACGATGGAAAACCGATTACACTTGAAGAAGAGATGGATTTCGTAGTATATGCGAAGATTGTGGATCAGGATGACAACGAAGCGATCGTGTCCTCAAACCGTGCAATGATTGAAAAAACTGCCGCTGTGATTCATCTTGCGCCAAACTTTGCGGAAGGCACATTTACCAATAAGAAAGATGCTGCCATCGTAGCTACCGTACAAAAGGGTACGGCGGCATTGAAAGAAATCCGTTATGTTGTCAATGGAGAAGAGAAGACAACAGAGGAGACGGTATTTGGTATCTCGGATCTTCCGGACGGTGTATATGACGTTACCGTATATGCTAAAGATATCCTTGGCAAAGAGGTATCGGCGAAGGTATCTGTGAAGAAGGATGCGGCAGAGCCAGTCCTTTCGATTACAGGTGTTCCGGCAGGCACGGTTGAAAAAGCAACACTTGGCATAGAAGCCACCGGTGGAGTTTCCGGAATAAAGGAAATCCGTGTAAACGGAAAACCGTACACCGGAAAAACATACGAAGTGACTGAGAACGGAACGTATGTATTCGAACTGGAGAACAATGCCGGAAGTGTTACAACAAAAACGATTACAATCCAGTGTATCGTGAAACCGACACAGGCTCCTGACCCGTCGACAGTTACGGCTGTGAACAAAAATCAATTGCCGAGAACCACCTTTGTCCGCCGTAAAAACATTAAAAAGAAAGGTGTCCGCATTACCTGGAAGGGTGTGCGTGGAGCACAATCCTATAATGTTTACCGTGCGAAAAAGGCGAACGGCAAATATAAACTGGTAGCAAATGTCAAAGAGAGTTGTTACACAAGTAAGAAGAAAAATGCACGCAAGTATTATTACAAAGTTGTTGCGGTAGCCAAGAAGAAGAAAAACAACAGCGAAATGAGTGCATATGCAATTTCCGCAAATGTGGATAAGGCAGCGGCATCTGCGGCACAGGCGGCAGCAGGAACGAAAGTCTCTGCCGGAAAGATCAAGACCCTCAAAGGCAAAGTTACCAAGGTTAAGGCAAAGGCCAAGAAAGGCAGGATTCTTGTTTCTTGGAAGAAACATAAGAAAGCCAGCGGCTATATCGTGTACCGTGCGGAAAGTAAATACGGAGTTTACGATGAATTT
>FR894049.1:0-2469 GCA_000434115.1 Roseburia sp. CAG:309
TTCATACAAACAGACCATTCAAGATCATTGTCTTCAAAAGATACCATTTTACTTAAATCATTTTTATTCGTTGATAATGCAGTTTCTTTATTAGGATCTATATAGTTCCAATAAAAAGTTCTCATCTCCGGTATCATATCAACTTTAATATTCGACTTACTGCCACCAAAATAGGAACTAACATAAAACATGTCTGCTCTCTCAATATAATCAAGCGTATCCTCTGTATCATTTTTGTCCATTTCATTTATCATATCAGGTGTTACCGTAATAACCTTGATATGATAATCTGCATATTGCTGATCCGCAGTTAACGTAACATTACCCTCGTCATCTGTCTCATCTTTAAAATTAACAAGCATTCGCTTCAAAACATCATTCCATTTCAAACCAACGTATCGAAAAGTAAGTTTATAACCATCATAATTATAATCAATACTATAAGTTTTACTTTTTTTAATGTCCGGTAACTGATCCCCAGCATTTATGTTGTCAAAACGAGATGCAGGAATATACTGCCCCTCTTTCGCATTTCTAACATTTTGATCTACTTCCCAATTTTGTTTTCCTTCCGGCCATATGTTCTCGGCATTTGCCGGCAAATCACTCTCATTTTCTACATAATCCCAAACATTAGTACTTTTATTCCATTGTTCATAATAAACTCCATTATAAACACTTATACTAACCTTTCCCTTCTCCGGTCCAACATAGACAAAATATCCTTGATATTTTTCTTTAGCATCATTGAAGGTCCAGGCTTCTGTTCGATTAAACTCATCATCTGTTACTGAAGTACCATCATCTGCTTTTGAAAGTACCTCCTTGTATCTTTGTAAAAAGACACTAATATCCAATGCTCCTGATTTTACCTCTTCATAATCTGATTTAAATTCAGCAGATGGTTCCGAAAGAGTAATTTTAAATTTTTTGTTAGCCTCGGAATCTCTTTCAATTTTCTGAGCCCAATTGTGAGTATCTTCCAGAACTTCTCGCGGAATTTCCTGTCCATCTTTGTCAACAAAGGCTTTTCTAAATTCCTCATCGCTATCATATAGAGAAGTAATAGATGGATACCCTTGTGATGTTCTACTCAACTTATCAACAAATGCATATCCTTTTTTCATTTCAACCGTATAATACGCATCAAGTGTAATTAACGGAGCATTTGAAAAATCATAATCGTACCCATTTGTCTTTCTGGAACTTCCCAAAACGGTATGATCATAATCATATATTTGATACATATCATCATCATTATTTCCTGCAAAAAACTTAGGAAGACTACCCCCTGAAAAATTGTTTGACTTTAACGTTCCTCCTGGCTCCCAGCTGTCATTTTTTACAAAATGGTTATCACCTATGTCAAAAAAAGAATCCGATACATTTAAATAAGATATATTCAACTCTTTGGATAACTTAATACTCATCTCCAACGGATCAAAAGGTAATCCTTCTTCTTTCGAAGATGCAAAATAACTCAAAGACTGTTGAGACAATTCTGGCACAATTTCCAACAAAACCAAAGGATTTTCCTTGGAACCTTTTTCATATGCTGTATTTGCTTCCGGTATTTCCGGAAGTGAGTTCAAGCCCGTATATTTCGTTGAAGTTGAATTAGAAGTTAATACATTTTTGTAGTCCTCTTGTCCCGTTATCTTAAGTTCATCATCTGGAATATCTTCTACCGTATCTACATCTACATAATCAGATGCCTTTCCTTGACCAAATATTTTTCCGGTTTTAATAGCAAAAAAGCCCACAACAAAAACACACGCGAGTACGAGTGTAATTGCTGAGCAGCCAATTATCTTTTTCCAATTTCTTTGTTTTTTCTGAATCCGCTTCATACCTATATCGCTCCCTTCTACTGATTTCTCATGTAAACACATTTATCAAGCGAATACTCTGATACATTATCTTTAAATTTCACCTTAAAATCAACCGTATATTTTTTAGATTTCTTATTTTTATTCACTTTACATGTAAACTCTTCCACATTATCTGCCAGAAGATACATATCATCTTTAGGTAATGTACTGGTCAGGTCAACAGTATTTGTCTGATCTGATGTCAAAGTACGGCATTCACCGAAATATAATTTCTTTTCATCCTTATCAAACCAATATGTATACGTTTTCTTTGCTGTATTAAAAACTTTTACTATCGGTCCAACATTGGAAAGAGAATCATTGCCAATTTTTACTTTTTTGGCATCCCCGGAATCCTTGACCAAAACCAGAGCATTGTTCGTGCTGTCACATACAACAGACTGTGCCTCAATGATATAGGCTTCCATATGATTTACAGCATCTTTTGCTTCATTCTGCAAGGTTATCCGGGCATTTGTCTGCCGGCTGCTGTTGGAAGCAAATACGATCAACGCCGTAATTGCACCAAATACAATTGTAGAAACAGCAACTGCGATCAAAACTTCCACTAAGGAAAAACCTTTATTATTCAATTTCA
>FR894049.1:2497-7097 GCA_000434115.1 Roseburia sp. CAG:309
AATTCACCTCAGTTCCTATTCTTTAAAATATTTACCGGTCGCCGTCACAAGTTTCAAAGTCTGTGTCGATGACCCCGTTACTTTAATTGTACTCGTTGTTTCATGATGTGGTTCCTCATCAAAAGAACCATCCTTTTTGTTGATACCTATATGAATGCAGTCACCTGCTGCAATCTCCGTATCATTATAACTAATCGTTATTTTATTATTGGCAATCATCTCACCCGAATCATCTGCAGGTGTAAAACTCGAGGCTTCTGTATAATTATCCGCCTGCGAAAAAGCAATATAATAATTATTATCTGTATATCGATACAGATGCATATACGTCCGTTTACTGTCTGCCATATTTCGTGATTTCAACGTCATCAATCCGGAATCAATTTTTGAAACACATTTCTTGGAATTGGCAAGGTTCATATATCCGAGCCCCATAACTGCCATTGTACTAAAAAGTGCCAAAATGGTAACGCAAATAATCAATTCAACCAATGAAAAACCTTTGTTATTTAGTTTCATGAAATCACCTTCTCTCAAAATTAATTTTTCGTCCAGTTTTCGTATCCAATACAGTCTGCTACAGAACTGCTGTCTGTTTCACTGTCCTTTGTCGCATAAAAGTATTCTTTCCAGGTATCATCATTTTTGATCCAGTCAAGAATCTCTACCATCATACTTACGTTGGAAACTTCTCTATAAGTACCACCAAGTTTAACCGTAACCTTTCCTCCCGACAAAATCAAGCCTTCAAAATCGCAATCCACAACAACATCTCCACCGGCAATCACGAATCCCTTGCTGATACCAAGATCTTTTAAACTGGATATACTACCCGGAGTAATATACGCTTCTCCCTCATCAAATTTCTCATGATTTCCGCCTACAGGAACCTCACCAAAATCTACAATGCGGTTTTTCACAAGTTCAATTGAACTTTTTTCGTCAGAGGTTCCCGCATCATAGTACAGTTCCATGCGCGGAGAAGCCCCGGATGTCGTTGTATACTTACCACCAACCAAAAATAACTGAAGGCTCATATACTGTACCATTTTATTGTAGCCATCTTTCAAAAGAGTCTCCGATGCCTGCGAGTTTGCAAAATAATTGCTTTCTAATTTATTACTGCCGTCAGCCCCGTCAAAATAACTCTTGATCACATTACCGGCTAACAGGTAAAGTGTAGGGCTGATCCTGATACCATCTGTCGGTGTTACTGCCAGATTCGATGTAATATATGTCTGAGCACGCTCATTGACCATATCTACATTATCCTGATTCGTACTTGAATAAAAATCAGAAAAATACTTATTTGCACTATCATAGTCTTTAAAGTTTAAATACAAATATACATATCCGCCGGCATTATTATAATTCAGAGTTACCGGCTCACTTTGATCCAGATACTGTCCTAAATCCTGAAGGAGTATATCTTTATTATAGTTTGCCTCCACATTGGAAGAATCAAATTCTGTTGCTGTCAACAATGGGTTATGCCCCTTTACAATATACTGCTGAGGCAAAAGATATGCAACCTGGTTACTCTTGATCGAGGCAGATTCACCCATAGCAATGTCTTCCACATTAGATGCCGCCTTATTTCCCACATCATCATTTCTCTGTACAAAAGCGCGGCCTGCCAGAACAAGCTTACTTAAATTCGATGCTGCATCCAGTAATGTATTCTTTCCATTTACCAAAATAGCACTACTGTAATCCGCTAACTGCTTTGCACCTGAAGTATTTGAGTTATTTTCATTATAACTATACCCATAATAGGTACCACCGATTGTGACGTTGGCATTATTATCATTTACACTTAAATCGTCCAATACATAAGAGTTACAATTCAGGTTCAATGTAGAACTATTTGTCGTTGTAGAACTTCCAAACGGATTTAGCAAAATATTCTTGGTCCAAAAATCTGCTCCGTTCACTGTTACACTTGCACCTGTCAAAAGATCTAATGCCCCTCTTGTAATAACTTTATCACTGTCAAAAGAAACCGTTGACTGTGCACCCGCTACAATACCTTCGTCATAATCATAATTCGTCTGTGAACCTCCGGCATATACATTTCCTTTAAAGCTGACTGACGCCTGCCCTTCTACTGTCAACTGATCATCACTAATAGAAATATAATTCTTTAACTGATCAAATGTATCTTCTCCTTCAAAACGATAATCCGGTACGTTTATTACAATATCCGTCTGAATATCTGTCTGATATCCACGGTCATCTTTATAAGATACTTTAATATTTTTTAAAGTGAGCCAGCGCTTTCCGGAACTTTTATCCTGATAGAAGAAATAGGTAATAATGTCACTCGCAACAACTGTATTCTTTCTGGTAATCATAGACTGTAACAAACTCGCCGAAAAAAAGTTATTAGATCCGTTGGATACAAATGGATCCTTCGTTTCATCTAATACAGTAGGATTATACTCGGTCGGAATCAACGTAAAATCTATCTTTGAATCTTTCTTATATGTACTGTCAATGTACGAACTATAGGTATCTTTCGTAAAATTATTCGGATTTTTTATCCCATAGATCACACCTGACAAATACAATCTGGAATATACATCCTGTAATTGTCCACTTGTTGTGTTATAGCCATTCAAAGTCTGCATATAAGCAACTTCATTGCTGACTCCAGCAATTTCCTCGAGTCCGCTTCGTATCTCCGCTACAATCGCTTCTGTTTCGTAATAATTGTCGGTTCCTTCCTGATCAACAACAACAGAAACAAAATAATTTGTCGCAAGAGACAGTACCGTAGCACCGATAATAGCTGTTGCCATTACTCCGATGATAACCATAACAAACGCAGAACCACTATCATCTTCATTCATTTTATGTAGTTTTTCACTAAATTTTTTTATCCACTTCTTTATCATATGAAAAACCTCCAATCACTTATTCCACTTATTCGCTAATCGTTGTATTCATAACTGCTAATGGCTCTTTACCACCTTTTTCATACACACTGATCTCTATCGCACCAATTCTCTTTTTAGTACTATTCGGAATAAACTCTTCTGTTGTTCCATCTTTCTTTTTGGCAGTTAACGTTGTATCCGTTTTTCCATTAAAAAGATAATTACAATGACCTGCAAGTGCCGAAGAATCGCCTGTCAAAGAAAATTTGTAATTGTTTACGCGCTGCGGGCACTCTGCTGATGTCAAACCACATATATAAAATTTTATATCCTGCAGATCCTCTGCTGCAATTCCGGTTCCTATTGTAACACGCATCGTGTCATTATCATAACCATCCCTTAAATTATAAAAGAAATAGATATTTTTTAATGTATCTTTTTTTACTTCTGTTGTTTCCAACGGTATCTCACATATACCATTCTTTAATGCTAACGACGCAGCTGCACCATTCAACCCATACAGATACGAGAGTTTTACACGGTACACGTCATGGGAAGAGTCCTTATATTCAATATGAATAGCAAGTGTCCGAAGCAATCTATCCTGAACTAAATTATACTTTGTAAAGAAATTATTGGCATTGGTTGCTTCGTTTGTCAAAAAATAACTTACCGCCTGATCCAGTTCATCATCTTCCTTGGCTACAATGCTTTCTTTTCCATAAATCTGATTTGGATTCGGAATACTGTAATCATTGTATTTTGAATTAATCGCCTCGTTCGTATCTTTTGTCAAGGTATTTGAATCGTATCCTGTGTCGTAAGATTTTCCATCTGTCGTTGTATGATTTGTATACGTGATATGAACTTTCGCTTCATAATCATTTCCATTCAATTGAACTTTTTTCGTTAAATCCGTATACGTAAACTTCACGGGATCTGCCGGATCCGGTACAACGGTCCAGTCTTTCGCATTTACCGCGCCCTTACTGGCAATACTTTCAATCTGCTCAAAATTATCATAGGAATTCAATTCATCCAAAACATTTTCAGCAATAACAGTCGCAGATTGTTTATCCTTTCCATCTGCTGTACGAAGTCCGGAATAAGTAAAATAATTAATAATAGGCAGTGTTACCAGTGCCAGTATCGCCACTGCCAATATCACCTCAATCAAAGAGAAACCTTGATCATTCTGTCGTAACTCATGTAAGCACATAATAACACCACCTTTCTTTTTCTTCTTACTTAACCGCACCAAATACGTTGTTTACACCATAGGCAAACCCTGTCGTATCCGGTTCTTTGTAAGCAACACCATTACCAAGCATCGCATAGAAATTCACAACAATCGAACCTGTTAATTTACCGGTACTCTTGTCAAACTGAACGTTAACATCCCCAACGGACATCTTTTCATCGTTCTCTGTGATCCAATCCAAGCAGTTATAAATCTGTTTTGTAGTTCCTGACAATTCCACCGTATAAGAAGCTACACTTCCAACCATCTGCTCCATATCTACAACTGTAATCTCAGACATCGTATCATTTGCTGCATCAGCCTGTGCCTGTGCTTTGTCTCCATCGGAAGTAAGTATATTACCTTTATAATAGAAAGGTGATTCTGTACCGGGTGTGATACTTGTCACATCTACTTCTGTATTGATCATCATTCGATACAAAAGATAAACCGATTTCTGCTGTGTCATCTTTACCGGAAA
>FR894049.1:7179-13111 GCA_000434115.1 Roseburia sp. CAG:309
TCACTTTTCAGTGCTTCCAACTCTCTGATATGTTTTTCTGCCGCTTCTGTTTTTACCTGATATTCGGAAGCAGAATCCATATTTGGCTGGAATCCGAGGAAGTACGCCAAAACCAAAAGTAACAATGCACCTGCCAACAAAATTACACGCATCTGATTTAAAGTAAGTTTACCGCCCATACTAGTTCGCCTCCTCGTTACCTAATGTCAATTCATCACCAAAGAAATCAATTTCATTCGAATCACGGGATTCACGGAATGACAGATAATCAAAGGAAATGGTATATTTATACTGTTTCTTTTTTGTAACTCCATCTTCGTCTTTTACAATCGAACTTGAAATCTTAACATTTTTAATACTTGTGATCAGGTTCAAGCGGATAACGAGTGCGGATACCGAAGACAACTTCTTATCTGTAGACACACAGCTGATCGTACCACCTGAATTCGTGGAGTTCACCGCATTGATCACAAAATCTTTCGGACATGTTTCTTTGATTTGTTCTAAGATCGCGTGAAGTTTATTATTATTTGTATCCGTAATACCTTCCATCTTCATATAAGTAAGGATACGTTTCATATCACTTTGAAGGCTGTCATACTGTGCCTGTACCGGCTGCAGGGAACGTTCTTTCTGTGCTGTCGATTCATAAGAACTCTTCGCCGTCCCCAGTGAGATCATAGAAATCACAATCATCACAACACTGACCAAAATAGAGGCAGCAAACACAGCAGCAATACCCTTGACAGATTCTCTGGTTGCCGTCTTATTCTTAATATCTTCCGGGATAAAGTTTACCGGACTGTATACCGCACCAAAACATCCAACATACTGAAGGATATTTACGTTAACTTCAATCTGACGGTTAAACTGAACCCCCTGCAATTCACTCGGTGTACGCGTAGGAATACCAAGTTCATTTGCCATCAATTCATGAATTCCGGCAATTTTTGCGCCGTCACCGGTTACGATAATACCTCTTACCGGTTCATCACGATATCTGGAATTATAATATTCAATGACACGATAGATGTTTCCGATCAAAGAAGAAGCACTCTGTGTCAGCTCAATACGTTTCTGCATAGACAGATCGTTCTGAGGATTTGATGCATTTAAGTTATACAAAAGCACTCTCTGTGTCATAATGATCTTAAATGCTTTATCATATTCCGGAGTCTGGAATACCGGCTCATTCATCACTGCCTCTACAATTGTAGAAGCACCATAAGGAATCGTTCTCTGAAGAAGAAGTTTATCTTTACTCATGATATTGATCAATGTCGCATCACGGTTAATCTGAACCGCCATTTCTACACCTTCATTGACCTGACGTTTCATGATCTGGAAAATACCATTACCATCCACTTCAATTGCCATTACATTAAAGTCACAGCCTTCAGCCAATGCATAGTAGGAACGAACTAAGTCAATCGGAGCAGCATAAACAAGAAGGTCGAGTACATTCTGTGGAGCCTCTTCTTTCCCTTCTTCTCCTTCTTTCTTCTTACCTATATTAAAGTTAAGTTTAAGTTCCTTTTTTTTCTTCTTTTTCTTGGTATCGTCCGTAATTTCCGGTTCCTGCTCCTTTGCTTTCTCCGAACCGTCTGTTACCTTTTCTCCTTCTTCTGCAATACGACTGCCACCCTGTTTTACATAAGAAAAGATATAACGATCTTTATCCATTGGGAAAAGATCTTCTACTTTTGCATCAACGATCCCCTGAATCTTACTGTCTTTTACAAGTGGGATCGTCGTCTCACGGTTTGCAATCTTGGATGATGACAGGGAGAAAATTACATCTTTCGTCGTAATCCCCTTTTCCTGACATGCTTGTTTGATACGACGACTGACGTCCATGATGTTTTTTACTTCACCATCTTCTACTGCTCCCTGCGGAGTCGGCACACGAACACAGCCATACACAGTAGGGTTATCCGGTGTATTATCCATATGTACAATTCGAATCGTCTCAGTTCCTACACGAACCACTACTACCTTCTTAGCCATAATAACCTCCTTTATCCTACGGTAAAACTACCGCAAGCAGTGTGGCTTTCTCACTTCCACACTGTCTTTATTACTTTTCCCATATATTGTTATGTTGATGAACTTCTCATCACTACACATCTATGGATTACACTACTTTCTCCTCTCTCCTCATCACAGTAAGGAAAAAGCACTGGAATCCATAAATCACAAAAAGACCCCTGTCACATTAAGCCAATATACCAGTCAAAAAAGGCATTTCCCCATAACATAGCAATAAAAATACCAATCGAAAGATACGGTCCCATCGCAAATTTATCTTTCTTTTTCGTAACCGCAATAATGATACATTGAATTATCGATCCGATCACGCACCCAGCCACCAAAGCCAGCATGATATTCTGCCATCCGAGCACAAGACCTGCCACCGCCATCAGTTTAATATCTCCGCCGCCTATACCGCGTCCTCTGGTAAGAATTAAACACAATAGTAGAAAAAGGCTTGCTGCAAAGAAGCCAATCACATAATCGATCCAATTTTCATGATCGCAGATTGTATGAACAATGCCAACGCATAAAATAAAGCCATTAATCCCCACCGGAATTTCCATCGTGTGAAAATCAATCACACTAAGTGCCAGTAATGCAGATACGAAAAAGCAGTATAACACGCTTTCTACGTTTATACCGTTTATTGCAAATAAAATGACATATAAAATTCCGTTTAAAAGTTCAATGATCGGATATTGAGCAGATAACTTTGTTCCGCAGTATCTGCATTTTCCTCTTAAAAAAAGGAAACTAAATACCGGGAACAAGTCATACCACTTCAATTGATGATTGCATTTCATACAATGAGAACCCACTGTGACAATACTCTCTTTTTTCGGAATGCGGTAAATGCAGACATTCAAGAAGCTGCCAATCACAATTCCATATAGAAAAACAAATATGTAAGTAATCCATGCCGGTACTGTCATAGTGGGATCTCCTTAGAATTTTTTCTAATTTCTCAATGTTTTATCATCTTATCAATGTCCTGCTGCTGGTGCTGGAGAACTACCTGCCTTATTGCCTCCGACAGATTCCAGTTTAGCTGGGTTGCCCTGAGCATCTTTAGCATATTTACACCCTGGGGTTCCATCAACATACGCTTTAACCTTATTTGCACCATTTGTAGTATCCCATTCAAGGATGATGTCCTTTCCGCTTGCTACAGAACTGGAAAGTTTCAAAGTGCTTGGATCGAGTTGCTCTGTAAACGTAGTTGACATTGTACTTGACATACTAGCCAAAGTTCCGTTGGAAATTCTCGCAGATCCTGAACTTGCATTAGAACCTGCATTTGCTACTGCTACAGACAATGCTGAACATGCGCTGTCCAATGTTGCAAGGTCTTTTGATTCTCTGGATCTCTCCAGGTTCGGAATAACCGCCAATGCTACAACTCCTACTAAGATTGCCATGATAGCGATAACGATGATCAACTCTACAAGAGAGAAACCTTCATTTGAACCGCTAAGATACTTCTGAATTCTTTTCTTCATAATTCCATTCTCCTTTTATTTTATTTTTCGACAAACTCTTTGTTGCCGTTTTTTATATTCTACCACATAAGTAGTAAAACCGCAAGTGTTTTTTTAAAATATATCAACTTAATATTTACGTAATATTTACAAAAAATTTATTTTCAACGCAGGCGCCATACTTCAATCTGTCCCACAAAAGCGTTTTCTTTTTGAACAAATTGCTTTTCCTTTGCCCATGCCGCTTTCGCAAACCGATCGACAACTTCACTCTTTTTATAACTTAATGTTAATATTTCTTCATTTGTCTTAATTCCGCTCTTTTCCTTACTTTTTGATGCATCCCAGTTTTCATCGCGAAACTTGTCTGTTTCAAAGACTAAATATACCGGTTTTTCCTCTTCCAATGTATTTACTTTTGCAAGCGTATCCTCCGTCATACAGTCCTCCGACAAAACCGCATAAAACTCCGATGCATTTCGTAATTTGGAACTATACCAGGTCAGTTTCCATGCCTCACTTGTAACAAGAATAACATCCGCATCCTTCATTAACTCTTCAATCTGCGGTCCATCACATTCTCTTTGAAACAGATACCAGGAGGGCGTTAATACATTATGTTCCATAAACAGTAATGCACCGCACAACAATACTGTCACAATCTTCTGCATTTTCTTTTTGTGCAGCAGATGTTGAATCAGCCAGCATATCTGTCCTCCCAAAACCAATGTGATAAAAGGCATAATAAAGAAAAAATACCGATCTGCATAAAGTGACATTACATATATATTACAATAATACGAAATGATAACTATCGTTAAAAACACTGTCAGCATAAGGAGGATACTTATTTTTTCACCATATCGAATTTTGTTTCGAATCCATTTCCCCGCCTCTACTACTCTGTCTTTGCCTTTTTTCACCCTTTTTCGGAACCACATTTCATTCCGGCAGATAAAAGATACCCCGGCAACTATTATGATCAAAAATATCATAATGAATTTTACGCAAGTCCAAAATACGATATCCGGTATCTTAAACAAAATCCCGGTTGATTCTTCCACACTGAGGAGCATGGAGAAATTAATTTCCCAGGAAAGAGGCATTTGCGCTTCATACATTTGATTTCGCGCCAGCAGTAAATCCAGCGTGTGCGGCCAGATAATTACCGCAGCACCAACAGACAACAGCATGATCAAACCATGAATGATGGCAAATTTCCATTTTTTCTTTATTAATTCATAAATCCCAAACACAAGCATAATGCACATTCCAAACATCATAAATGTATATTGGGTCAAATTTCCTGCAATCATCGTAAGTAAAATTCCGACCAATTCCCATTGGCAGGAACAAAACTTTTTTCGATACATTTTGACATGAAAATAAACCAATAGTATACTGAAACAGGTCAGCAGACAATACGGGCGCAAAAAAAGCATATTATTTAATGCCGCCACAGAAAATCCATAAAAGAAGCAGAGCAACAGCGCTTTTTTTACAGACAAAAAGAATTGTTTCCCCAAAAAATATAACATAATCATCATAAAAATGAAGGAAAACACGTTAATAGCATATCCAAACCACCATGAAAATGTTTCCGGAAAAAAGGAACATATTGCATGTAATATCACGTGGTGCAGCGGAGGATTACGTTCGTCCGACATATTTCTTGTCACAGCACCAAAATCAAACTGTTTTCCTTTTTGGACAGTGATATAATCCCATAACACTTTTGCATCGGTCCAGTTATCAAAATTTCGTATATTTCCATCGTCATCATGATCGATCCATCCGCCATCGTCTGCATTGGCAAATCCATAAGACCAATTATCATCCGAATGAAATCCTTCCTTTTGGAAAGCAAACATATAGGTAATAAACCCTAACTGTAACAAAATGATCACTGTTAAAACAATTACAATATTTCTTTTCTTTATCATAAAAATATAACCTCACATATTTACTGTTGATCAAAATACTCTTTTCCTTTATCCGGCTTAAAATATGTTCTTATATAACCATCTGTTGATACGATAACAAATTCATTGGTGCTTTCCAAATAATATACGTCATCATTATCTTCTGCTTCTAATTTATGTAATGCCAAAGGATTTGCAACTACCGCAGCGGCAGCCTGTTCATATACCTTTGCGTCTGTAAATCCCATCTCTTTTCCGTGTTTTTCAAAATGTTCCTTTAACAAGCTTTCATTGCGAAATGTAATCGGCTTAGGTGTTTGCAGCGGTGCCTGCGACGAAGTTGGTGCAATTGGCTGCGACGTTTGCACCGGTACTAGCGTCGGTGTCGGTGTAAACGCATCTGACTGTCTTCTGTTTTTTACAACGACAATACAAGCATATTTTTTTCCTTGATACTTTGCCGTTATTTTTGCTTTTCCGGAACAAAGTGCACGAACT
>FR894049.1:13161-22343 GCA_000434115.1 Roseburia sp. CAG:309
CTTTTTCTTATTTTTACTTGTCCATTTTATCTTCTTTTTAACATTCTTTTTGTTTCTTATTAAAGATAGTTTCTTTGTTTGGCCAACATTTAATGTTATTTTTGTCCTATTTAGATATATCTTATCTTTTGCCTCAGTTTGAACCGGCAAAAGAGTCATCACTACCGAAATTATAATTGCTGCTAAAAATAATTTTATCTTTTTTGATCGAATCATCTTATCTCCTCTTTTCCAAAATCACTCTACTATAAAGCATAAGACAGGCATTTCTGCCTGACTTACATTCTAATTTTCGCTATCTTTCCATCATCCTGCCATCTGATAGATCTGCATCATTGGCATTACGATCGCACCTACGATACCACCTACAACTACAGCAAGCAGACAGATGACTGCCGGCTCCATCGCTGTGGTAAGGTTCTTCGTAGCTACTTCTACTTCATCTTCATAATACTCTGCTACTTTATCAAGCATCTGCTCTGTATTACCGGTTTCTTCTCCGATACGAAGCATATGATGAACCATCATCGGAAACACCCCGGACGCCTCAATCGGTTCTGACATCGGGATACCCTGCATAACATCTTCTCGTGCGTCGTTAAGTACCTTACGTATTACACGGTTTTCTACGACATTTGCTACGATTCCCAGTGCTTCTACCAGTGGCACACCGGACATAACTAAGGTAGACATTGTCATACTGAATTTTGCCGACGCATTTTTAATAGAGAAATCCTTTATAATAGGAATTTTCAAGCACATCCGGCTGGTAATCTGTTTTCCGGATTCCGTATTTTTTGCACAAGCAATCAATGCAATCACTGCAATGATACCACCAATTACCCATACAAGATTCGCAACCACAAAATCACTGACTGCAATTACAATACGAGTTGGCAATGGCAGTTCGCCTTCAATCATATCAAAGATTTCCTGAAAGCTTGGAATAACCTTTGCCATCAGGATGATCACAACAACCACGGCAACGACCAATACAACAACCGGGTAGATCATCGCGGATGTGATCATGGACTTCAATTTCATGTCTTTTTCAAATTGAGTACAGATACGTTCAAAAGCAACACTCAGGTTACCGGTTGCCTCACCGGCAGCGACCATGTTGATCAAAAGATCCGGGAATACTTTTCCTTCCAGTGCCATAGCATTGGCAAGTGTCTCACCTTTTTCTACGTTTACCTGTACATTGTAGATGGATTTACGCAGAACCTTATTTTCTGTAGATTCCTGCATCATCTTAAGTCCTTCAATAACCGTTACACCGGCATTCAATATACTATTGAACTGACGGCAGAACAAGGTAATGTCTTTCAATTTGACCGGGTTACCGATCGTTATGTTCCAAGAGGCGTTTTCTACGCTTGTAGTCTCTTCGACAGAATGCACGACAGCTCCTTCGCCTTTCAGTTTGGCGGTTGCTGCCTCCGGGGAACCGGCCTCTAAGGTTCCCTTTTTATCACGGCCAAATTTGTCCGTGATACGGTACTTATAAGTAGCCATATTACTTTCCTCCTTCCGATACGATTAAAACAATCGTTTCTCCAGTGCCACTTTATCCTGAGCAAAGGTAATTGCTTCATCCTTTGTTACTTTTCCAGCCTGGTACAATTCATAGATGGAATCATCCATTGTGATCATGCCGCTTTTACGGCTCGTCTGTACAATAGATGGAATCTGGTGGCTCTTTCCTTCACGGATCAGGGAACGAATCGCGCTGTTCGCATGAAGAATCTCAAATGCTGCGACACGGCCTTTTCCATCTGCCGTTTTCATCAGCTGCTGGGAAATAATGGATTCCAGCAGGGTTGCCAGCTGCAGACGAATCTGTGGCTGCTGATGCGGTGGGAAAACGTCGATAATACGGTCGATAGTTGCGGCTGCACCGATGGTATGCAACGTGGAAAATACAAGGTGACCTGTCTCGGCTGCGGTTACGGCTGTGGCAATCGTATCGAGGTCACGCATCTCTCCGACGAGGATAACATCCGGGTCTTCACGAAGTGCGGCACGAAGTGCATTGGCATAACTATCTGTATCCATACCAATTTCACGCTGGTTAACGATCGATTTCTTGTGCTGATGCAGGTACTCGATCGGGTCCTCCAATGTAATGATATGATGACTGTAATTTTCATTAATTTTATTGATCAGAGAAGCCAGTGTTGTAGATTTACCACTACCTGTCGGTCCTGTTACCAAGATCAATCCTCTCTTTTTATTTATCAGGTCAATAACGGATGGTGTCAGTCCCAGACTTTCCGGTTCCGGAATTTCTGTATTGATCAGACGGATTACGAAAGCCATGGAGCCTTTCTGCTTAAATACGTTTACACGGAATCGTCCATGTCCCGGGATCGCATACGAGAAATCCGCCTCTCCTGTCTCATTAAAGGACGCTATCAGACGTTTTGGAATCATCTGCTGAATTAACGTCTTTGTGTCCTCCCCGTTCAATGGTGCGCTTGTCAGATCCTGTAAAGTACCATGGATTCTGCATTTGATAGGTATACCTACCGATACATGTACGTCAGACGCGCCAACTTTACGTGCCTGTAACAAAATATCATCGAGTGTCATACCCCTTCCTCCTTACTTTATTATTTTACTTTTCTCATTTTACTTTATCGTTACAGCGGTTATTCTGCTGCAATTCTCTCTACTTCTGAAATGGATGTTACTCCTTTCAACACCAGTTTGGCTGCTCCAAGACGCAATGTCGTAAGACCTTCTTTAAGCGCCACTTTCTGGATTTCTTCCGCTCCGTCTCCACGGCTGATCACCTCACGAAGCGCCGGCGGGATCGGCATGATCTCATATACACCGATACGTCCCCGGTATCCGGTATTATTGCAATAAGCACATCCGCCCGGATTTGGTTCATAAATCATCGGATTGGAATCTCCACGCAGACGAAGACGGAATTTGTCTGTATCCGTCATCTGTTTCTGCACATGACATTTTGGACAGATTCGTTTTACCAGTCGCTGTGCAATAATACCAACTACGGAGTCCGCTACCATGTAAGGTTCAATTCCCATATCTTCCAAACGCGTTACCGTCGATGCGGCACTGTTGGTATGAAGGGTACTTACTACCAAATGTCCTGTGATCGCCGCTTTTACCGCGATATTTGCTGTCTCCTCGTCTCGAATCTCTCCGATCATAATAATGTCAGGGTCCTGACGCAGAATAGAACGAAGTGCGGAAGCAAAGGTAAGTCCTGCTTTTTCATTTACCTGCACCTGATTGATACCGTCTACATCTGCCTCGACCGGGTCTTCTACTGTGATAATATTAACGTCGCCGCCATTTAATTCATTCAAAACCGTATACAGCGTCGTAGATTTACCACTACCTGTAGGTCCGGTTACCAAAATGATTCCATGCGGATTTTTCAGAATATTATCAAATCGTTTCAATTCTTCTTCCTGGAAACCAAGTTCACTCTTTTCTTTATTCAATCCGGATTTCGAAGCGATACGCATAACGACCTTCTCGCCAAATGTCGTCGGAAGAGACGATACACGGAGGTCATACTCAACCCGGTTAAATATCAATGTCATACGTCCGTCCTGTGGCGCACGCTTTTCGGAAATATTCATTCCGCTGACGATCTTGATACGTGCTACGATCGCATCCTGAAGTTCTTTCGGATACCGCATTACTTCCTGCATCGATCCGTCGATTCGGAATCGCACACGTACCTGATCTTCCAATGCCTCGATATGTATATCACTGGCACGCTCGTTGACCGCCTGCTCAATGATCTTATTAACAAGAAGCACGATTGGGGAATTGTCTACTTCATCATTTCCCTCGTCCTCTTTATTTCCTTTTAATTTCTGACTCTTCTCGGCACGCTCCTGAGAATAACTTTCTGCGAGTTTTGCCGACTGCTCATTTCCGTAATACTTTTCAATCGCATACATGATATCAGACGGCGTCGCAACCATCGGTTCTATCTGCATGTTCGTAATGATAGAAAGGTCATCCACCGCGATGATATCAAGAGGATCCGCCATCGCCACACGCAGGATATTAGGATTATCTTCGTCCACTTCAAACGGAATGGCATTGTGTTTGCGCACAATATTTTCCGGCAAAAGTGCAATGACTTCCGGTGCTAATTTAGCTTCACGGATTTTAGCAATTTTTAATTTCATCTGCTGACCGATGGCTTCTGCAATCTCCATCTCATCGGTCAGTTTCATCTCAATCAGTGTTTCACCGAGTCGTTTCCCGATCTCTTTTTGTTTGGCCAATGCCTGCATCAACTGTTCCTGTGTGATGACATTTGCCTCTGTTAAAATATCTCCTAATCTCTTACGAGTTCTAACTGCCATACTCTATCACCTATTCTTCATTCGTCTTTGCATTTTTATGTCTGCGCCAGCGGATTCCTATAGCAATCCCGCCTGCCGCAACAGCTGCGTACAAAACCAAACGTACGATGTAATATACAAATGCCTGCAATAATGTCATAATAATACGCCTCCTAGTGCCTATTTGCCAACTCTTTGATCACATCATCCCAATCCAGTCCGCATTGGGCCATCAAAACCATCATATGATATAAAAAGTCGGAAATTTCATATTTTAATTCTTCGGAATCCGGATTTTTCGCCGCGATCACAATTTCTGTTACTTCTTCTCCACATTTTTTCAGTATCTTATCGATCCCTTTATCAAACAAATAATTTGTATAAGATCCTTCTTTCGGATGCTTTTTCCGATCTGCGATCGTTTCAAAAACATCATTTAATATCATTAACGGATTGCTCGAATTGTATTCTTTTTTCGCCAATTCATTAAAGAAACAACTGCGCGCTCCCGTATGACAGGCTGCTCCAACCTGATGCACTTTTGCCAAAAGAGTATCATGATCACAGTCCAAACGAAGTTCCTTGACATATTGATAATGTCCGGAAGTATCTCCTTTGCACCACAGTTCCTGACGGCTTCTGCTAAAATACGTCATGCGTCCCGTCGCACAAGTCGCCGCAAAAGACTGCTCATTCATATAGGCAAGCATCAAAACTTCTCCGGTTTTGTAATCCTGAGCAATACACGGAATCAATCCATGATCGTCCAGTTTAAACTCCGAAAAGTCAATCGCAGATTCAAATGTATTTACATTGATCCCCGCTTCTTTCATCGTTTTCTTTATCTTAAATAACTCTTTTCCCAAATAATAATTTGTGGATACCCCTTCTACTTTTTCTAATTTAAGTAAATTTTCCAAATCATTCCTGAGCAAGCTGTCGCGAATGATAATCTGTTTTCCTGCGCGCATCATCTTGCGCTCGAATTCTGCATCGATATCCACATGTTTGACAAGAAAGGTATCTACATGAAGAGGAATCTTATCAAAATCAATATCCGCATCCACTTCAACAAGGATCTTATCCGATCCAAAACGGGCAATCATCTCTTTTAAAAGGCTTTCGTCCTTTACAAGATCATATTTTACTACAATTTTTTCCGCTCCGGTATAAAACACTTTTTTCGCATCTTCAAAGCGTTCCATATACATTCCTGCCATAAACGGAATATCAATCTTTTCAGCTACTTCTTTTAAAGTCGCCAAAAACTCTTCCCGCTCTGCTTCAATCTTCGAATAATTATATAAAAACAACGCATCCGCACCTGCAAAGCAATACTGCTCTGCCTGCATGACTACATTGGCAGCAAGCTCATTTTCACCATTGATATAAGGAATTATTTTTTTGTAACTCATGAGTACCCCCTCCTTTACAGTGTTCCTTTGGTAGACAATACGCCCTGAATGCGTTCGTCCACACGAACTGCCTGATCCATGGCTTTCGCAACCGCCTTAAACATGGCTTCCACAATATGATGTGTATTCATGCCTGCCATCTGGCGGATATGTAAGTTCATTCCCAGTCCGGAAGCAAATCCCATAAAAAATTCCCGTACTGTCTCTGTTTCCATCGTTCCAAGGCGTTCTGCCGGAAGTTCCGCTTCAAAGTCAAAATACATCCGTCCGGATATATCCAATGACGCCAGCACAAGCGCATCGTCCATCGGAAGGATAAAATACCCAAAGCGGGCAATACCTTCTTTGTTTCCCAATGCCTCTTTAAATGCCTGACCAAGCACAATTCCGGTATCTTCCACTGTGTGATGTGCGTCCACTTCGATATCTCCATGAACCTGGATGTCCAGATCAAACAGACCATGTCTGGAAAATCCCTCCAGCATATGATCAAAAAAACCAATTCCCGTATGAACATTATATTTTCCGGTTCCATCGATATCCAATGTAATCTCGATCTGCGTTTCTTTTGTCTCACGTTTGCAGCATGCACGTCTTCCCACAGTGATGTCCTCCTTGCAAATTGTAAAGTATGTCTAAATATTCTTTTTTATTTTATCATTTTTTTATATATAATGCAAGAGAAAGTCATAAACTTTCTCTTTTATCTTTGCAAATATTCTTCATACAAGTCCGGACGGTACTTTTTAGTACGTTCCAATGACCGCTCCAGCCGCCACGCCTCAATATTTTTATGATGTCCGGACAAGAGCACTTCCGGCACTTTTTTTCCATGATATTCTTCGGGTCTCGTGTACTGCGGATATTCCAGAAGCCCGTCTGCAAAGCTCTCTGTCTCTGCCGAATCTTTGTTATGCAGCACTCCCGGTACAAGACGGGAAATCGTATCCATCATAACCATCGCCGGCAGTTCTCCTCCGGTAAGCACATAATCACCGATAGAAACATAGTCTGTTACAATTTCTTCCAGTACACGTTCATCCACGCCCTCGTAATGCCCGCATAAAAAGACGAGTTCCTCTTCTTTGGCAAAATCTTCTGCCATTTTCTGGTCAAAGACATGCCCCTGCGGTGTGACATAAATCACCCGTTTTTTCTTTGGTTCCGGTTTCATTTTCTGCTGCAGTGCCTCATAACAGCGGTAAATCGGTTCTGCCTGCATCACCATTCCGGCACCACCACCATACGGATAATCGTCTACTTTCATATGTTTGTCCAAGGTATAGTCACGGATATTGACCGCTTCCCACTCAAGAAGCCCCTGTGTTTTTGCACGCCCCAGTATACTGGCATCCATAATTCCCGGAAACATTTCCGGAAACAAAGTCATAATATAAAAATGCATCGTTATTTCCTCATTTTCTTTTTACTTTGCAAGATCCAAAAGGCCGGGCATAATGTGTGCCGTCACTTCACCTTTTTCGACATCCACTTTTTTTATGCATTCAGGAATGGATGGGAAAAGCAGTTCTTTCCCCTCTTCTGTCTCAATCTGAAAGACATTGTTTGCCCCTGTCTCCAAAATCTCTTTTACCGTTCCGATCACACTGCCATCTTCCTCGTTAATGACCTTTGCCCCAATCACGTCGCAGATAAAATATTCTCCTTCTTCCAATGGTACCGCATGCTCTCTCGTCACGAGAAGATCGCATTTGCGGAACATTTCGACGTCATTAATATTATTATATTCCTTAAATTTTACAATTACAATGTTTTTAAAATATTTTACATGTTCAATATGCAGTGTAAGCTGCTCTTTTTTATTTTGCAAAATCACTTCTTCCAGGTCATCAAAGCGGTGAATGTCGTCTGTCGTCGGAAATACTTTGACTTCTCCCCGGATTCCATGTGTTGTCGTTATAACTCCCACACGTAAAAGCTGTTCCATCGTTGTTCTCCTTTTCTACCTATTCGCTGCCGAATGTACCCTTTGATAAAAAATATGCCTGCGATACCTTATGGCACTTTCGCAGGCACATATCACTTGTCATTACTGAATGTCTACCAGTATTTTTTTGTCGCTCTTGGATGCCGAAGCACGCACTACAGTTCGGATCGCTTTCGCAATCTTTCCCTGCTTGCCAATAACTTTGCCCATGTCGGCAGGAGCCACGCTCAGTTTCAATACAATCTCGTTTTCTGTCTCTGTCTCCGTTACGACAACTTCGTCGGGATTGTCTACTAATGCACTAGCAATCATTTCAACTAATTCTTTCATACTGCTAACCTCCCTTAGGACCGCATTATTTTACAATACCTGCCTCTTTGAACAAACGAGCTACTGTATCGGTTGGTTTTGCACCATTGGCAATCCACTTCTTAGCTGCCTCTTCGTCAACTTTTACTACAGCAGGTTCCTGATTTGGGTCGTAAGTACCGATCTCGTCGATGTTTCTACCATTTCTAGGAGATCTTTCATCAGCTACTACAATTCTATAAAATGGAGCCTTTTTCTGACCTAATCTTTTCAATCTGATCTTTACCACGTCGTTTCACCTCCTTTAACGTAATTTCATCTATTCAAAAAGTATAACAACTATTTGAATCACATTCCTCCAAACGGAAATTTGAATTTTCCGCGTTTCATCTTCTTGCCTGACATCATGCCGGACATCTGCTTCATCATCTTTTTGCTCTGTTCAAACTGTTTGATGAGTCTGTTTACTTCGCTGATATCCACTCCGGCACCTGCCGCAATACGGCGTTTGCGCGATGGATTGATGATGGAAGGCTTGGTTCTCTCTTCTTTGGTCATCGAATAGATAATGGCCTCTGTTCCTTTCAGCGCATCATCGTCAATATCAAGATCTGCCGGCAGTCCCATGCCCGGAAGCATGCTCAAAATGCTTGTAAGACCGCCCATTTTCTTCATTTGCTGCATCTGCTCTAAGAAATCATTGAAATCCAGTTCATTGTTTTTGAATTTCTTTCCGAGTTCTGCCGCTTTTTGCTCATCAATCTGGGCTTCTGCTTTCTCAATCAATGTCATGACATCGCCCATGCCGAGAATACGGGATGCCATACGATCCGGATAAAACTGTTCCAGATCCGAAAGTTTTTCTCCCATACCGACATAGAAAATCGGTTTTCCCGTGACTGCGCGGATGGAAAGTGCCGCACCACCACGAGTGTCACCATCTAATTTGGTTAAAATGACACCATCTATATTCAATGCCTCATCAAATGTCGAAGCTACATTGACCGCATCCTGACCGGTCATGGAGTCTACTGTCAAGATTGTCTGGTGGACATCCACCTCTGCCTTGATATTTTTCAACTCATTCATCAATTCTTCATCAATGTGAAGTCGACCGGCGGTATCTAAAAATACAAGGTTGTACTGATTTGCTTTTGCGTGTTCTACCGC
>FR894049.1:22362-27147 GCA_000434115.1 Roseburia sp. CAG:309
TTTTCTCCCGCCGCTTTGGCGATATCAACCGGATTATGTCCGGTTCCCATCGAAAATACCGGCACACCCACTTTTTCTCCGTTGGTCTGCAGCTGTTCGATTGCTGCCGGTCGGTAAATGTCACAGGCCGCCAATAACGGCTTTTTTCCTTTTTCCTTAAACTTGGCAGCGAGTTTGGCCACCGTCGTCGTTTTACCGGCTCCCTGAAGACCACACATCATAATGACGGTAATTTCATTTCCGGGAAGCAGGGAAATCTCTGTTGTCGTGCCTCCCATCATGGAAACCAGTTCTTCATTTACATATTTGATAACGGTCTGCCCCGGTGTCAGGCTGTTTAACACATCCTCGCCGGTTGCCTTTTCCTGTACTGCCTTCACAAAATTCTTTACCACTTTAAAATTGACATCAGCTTCTAACAAAGCCATCTTAACTTCTTTTAATGCAAGTTTGACATCGGCTTCCGTAAGCCGTCCCTTACTTCGTAATCCCTTAAAAACATTTTGTAATTTTTCACTCAGGCTGTCAAATGCCACTCCGGTCACCTCCTGTCAATTTTTCCTTATAACATCTCATATACTTCATGTGTCAAAGAACGAATTTTTTCTGCATTCTGCAGATTTTCGCCTCCAACCAGTTCTTCTACTTTTTCCAGCCGCTCTCTGGCACCCCGGAATCTTCTATATAATTTCAATTTGGATTCATATTCTTCCAATTTTTCACTGCTTCGCTTTACGATATCGTGAACCCCCTGCCTCGTCATGCCGTATTCACCGGCGATCTCACTCAGGGAATAATCATCCAGCACATAATTTTCAAAAATCTGCCGCTGTTTTTCTTTGAGCAGGGGACCATAAAAATCGTACAAGTAAGACAATCGCACGATCTCATCCAAATCATTTACACTGGTCTTTGTCATCTTCTCATCTCCTGCCTGCTTTTACGAAATCACCCTGTTAAGTAATTTCCTTTACAGAGTATAACGTATTTGGCGGTGGATGTCAAGAGTTTTTCTTTACATCTTTAATAAAATTTTACAAGTTTGTTGTATAGAATAATAAGTCCCTGCTTTTCCATTCGGGACCGCTTCCGCTTAGAAGAACACTCGTAGCAAAGCAGGGACTTATTTTTTCTATATACCAAAACTGTAAAAATATATTATGGGTTTATGGTCTAGCCAGCGACGGAACTTGCTATCGAACGTTATAAATCGATATTTTTATCGTGAGATAGCTCTCATTTCTGTCGATGGTTAGACCATAACCTCACATCTCCAACAATTTTTCCAGAGTTCCGTGTGCATTCAGCTCGTCGCACAGGGTTTTGTAGGAGTTTTTCAGTTTTTCCTGCTTTTTATCCGCCTTTTCTCCCCGCTTTACTGCACGTATCAAAAGATTTTTCGGTGTATGTTCCATGTCGATAAATTCCAGGATCTGCACTTCATAGCCATTCTGTTCCAGCAGATCTGCCCGCAGCGCATCCGTCAGCAATGCTGCAAACCGCTCTTTTAAGATTCCATATTTCAAAAGCGGTTCTAACATATCATTTTCGATCTGTGCATTCAGTTCATGCTGGCAGCACGGAACCGACAAAATCACTTTCGCATTCCAGTGCACCGCCTTATCCAGGGCAAAATCCGTGGCTACATCACAGGCATGAAGCGTGATCACCATATCGGCACTGTCTGCGCCATCGTATGTGCTGATATTGCCTTCCAGAAAATGTAAATTCGTATACTCGTATTTTTCTGCCATTTGGTTACAATGTGCAATGACATCTTTTTTCAGATCCAGTCCGATCATCTCCACGTCTCTGCCATGCATAATATGAAGATAATAATATACGGCAAACGTCAGATACGATTTTCCGCAGCCAAAATCAATAATCTTGACCGGGCGGTCTTTCGGAAGTTCCGGAAGCACATCTTTCACAAATTCAAGAAACCGGTTGATCTGCTTGTATTTTTTATATTTTTTGTCTACAATCTTTCCTTCTTTGGTCTGTACCCCGAGGTCCACCAAAAACGGAATCACTTCATCCGTGTCCAAAATGTATCTTTTCTTACGATTGTGCGAAAGATCAATTTTCTTTGCGATCTGGTTCTTATTTTCCTTTATGGTAGATTTTCCTTTCTTGCTGACTAATGCGCTGAAAGAACTCTGTTCACACAACAGATCCAGTTGCTTGTAATCTTTTTCCAAAAAGGTGCAGATTTGTTCTACAGCTGTCTCCTTGTCCATATTCTCATGAAAGACCTGATTGTTCGCATACTCTTCCCGCTGAAACATCAACTTATTCTTTTCCATAAAAGGGCGGAATACCAGTTTCTGCGAAACCTGTTTGCTGCGGCGGTTACTTACCACGGCGCGCAGGGTATTTTCGTTTAAATTTTTCTCCAGTAGTCGTCTTACTTTTTCCATGTTCTAATCTCCATTTTTACTTACTTTAATAAATTATCCAATTCCTCTCCATGATAGAGATCGTTACAATACGGGAAATACCATTCTTTGTCTTTTTCCGTTATTGTTTTCACTTCTCCCGTATCAAAATCATAATACAAAAATTGTTCTTTGTCATCCCCATTCTCCACTAACATAATCGCATATTTGTCTGTTATTTCCGCACAAACTCCGGAAACTTGTTGATTTTCCTTTGCATTTGACAATATTTTCGTCAATTCATTCTCAACCTTCAATTCACTGCCCGGCTGCAAACCTTTACTAAGGATTACATTATTTTGATAAGAACCCTTGTTTTTTTCGCCGGAAAGAAAAACTTGATAATATACAGCATTCTTTCTAAAAAACACTTTTAATATATCTAAGTCATATTCTTTTAAACCATCTAAATATCCTTCCTGTTCCAATACCGTCTTTAATTCATCTTGCGTACTTACTTTTTCCAATTTCCCACTCGGAAATTCTTTACAAGGCGGAACATATAACTCCACCTCTGTATTTGCCACTTCTGCATCTCCCTTTTCATTGTATAACAAGGAACCTGTCAAAAATACTTTTCCGCCATTTACGTAACTCGCCCTGCCGCCGTATTCATTATGGGGATAACTCCGAATAACACTTAACTTTCCTGTTTTTCCATCCAGCCACCATGTATTTTTATCCTCTATCACTGCTCCCGCTTCGCTGACACCGGTTATATTGCAAAAAATGTCATCTTCCTGAGTTGTATCGACATATTCTCCCTTTTGGATATCAAATACACACAGCTTATATTTTTCTGCTGAAGCAAGGGCGATAAATCTTCCATTACAGAAAACTTTACAGGCAAAATGGCTGATCCTATGGCCTACTCCGTCTTTCGGCTTACAAACCAGTTCTTCTTTTTCCTCATTCACTTGATCTTTTCCGTTTATTTTTTCTACCGGTGCGCGCCAAAACGATGCCGTTTTTTCATCTGTGGAATTCTCGCATTTTTCATAATAAATCCAATCATTGTCTACGTAGAGCAGGTCATATAGATCTTTTATTTTGATTTTCCGCTCTGAACCATCCGCAAAGTCTCGCTCCACAATGGTCTCCATCTCGTCGTCCGATTCCCATGGCTGGTAATACAGATGCGTGTCATTGCAAAACCTTCCTGTCTCCTCCGGCTTTTCTGACACAGCCTGTCCGCTGACTGCACCACCGGATACACTTCCCGTCTCAATTCGGTAACCACCGCAGGCAGTCAAAGCCAACATAGTGGCTGCTGTCATTACCATCAAAGTCAAAACTCGATTCCATTTTTTCTTCATCACAACTACCTCTCTTTTCCCCATTCTTCTGCCCATTCTTTCCACTCTTTCTCTGCCTGCTCCCTATCTACATACTTTGCCCCTGCCAAAACAAGAGTATCCTTCGCCTTATCATACTCGTAATAAACGTGCATTGTTCCAATACCACACGAACGATGTTCCACAGCTAACATCCATGCAAAATCCACCCAGACGCTGCCATCCTTATTTTTGATATAATCCACAGAATCCATGGTATATAAAAATACCGTTCCGTGTCCCTTTAAAGTTCCATCTTTCCACAACGCCACAAAATTATAGGAGCCATCCTCATACATTCTCTTCTCTGTCTGCAATTCCTCTTCCTTATATCCAGCATCTTTTATCATCGAAATCGTCTCAGAATATCCAATATCCGGAAATTCCAATTTTACTTTGTAGTCATCCAGCAGCGTTCCCTTAAATCCATCTTCTTTCCGGTATCTTCCTGCTTCTTCAGACAACAGCGTGGAATAAATTTTCCGAAGTTCCTCTGTTTCCCGATTGACACGATAAGCTCCATATTGAATTGTTTTATTATAGCAGTGTTGCACAGCCAATTCCTGTACCCCATCTCCTGTCAGATCTACCGCTTCCAAGTCATTCCAGTTTTGAATATTATGCAGCCAAAAATAGGTCTGTGCTTTATAAGCTTTTCCTGCCCCATAATCCAGTACAACAATATAAGACCGGCTGTCAATGCCGTTTACCACATCTTTCCTGTAATCTTCCGCTGTCGGTATTCCCGCTGTCACAAATAGTGCCAGGCAATCCCCCTCGATCTCTTTTTCTTTGATTCCCTTTTTGGTCTGTGTCATCACATGTGTAATGGAATCTGTAATTTTCGTCAGATTTCCTACGGCATAGGAACTGACAAATACAGGCTCGTCAAAACCGAGAAAAGATAAATCTGCCACAAAATCCTCATACACAGACGGTACTATCTCATCTCCATAATGGTTCTCAACGTAAATGTCGTCATCCGGTTCTTTTCTCAAATAAACATCCACGGA
>FR894050.1:0-20348 GCA_000434115.1 Roseburia sp. CAG:309
TTGTTATAGTTACAAGCATTTCATGCTCTACGACATACTTGATCATGTAGTCATCGATCAGCCTTTTCTGATTTTGGAAGGCATACATAAGAGCCTTTTCGCAGATTCGGTTGACCATACGTGGAATTCCGGCCGACGATTTATGGATCTCGTCCAATGCCTTGGCTATAAATACTTCCCGGGCACACCCGGAGTAATCCATATGGCTTGCGATATACTGTTCCGTTTCGGACCGTAAACGCCTCATAGTCAGTATATAGAATACTTTATGATTTTTTGAGAAAATAGACTTAACATTTTATACCAGTCCAAAAAGTTTAGCCTAAACTTTTTGGACAGTCAGGAGGGTTAAGTTTATGAAATCTCAAACATCACAAGTAGCACGCAGCTGTCGCATTCGTGAATGGGCTTCAATGGTTCAGGAATGCCGGAATCGTCCAAATGGCATGTCCGTAGACGAATGGTGTCAGGCAAATAACATCACCAAAGCGAATTACTATTATCGCTTTGCGCAAGTTAGAAAAGCCTGCCTTGATTCTATTCCAAGCAATGCCGTAAAACATGCAATTATTCCGGTTCCTACGGAACTGATGCATACGGAACCAGAGTCGACAGCAGTTGATTCCAATAGTGCATTAATACAGGATTCCTTCTTTTATACAAACGTCTGGAACAAGGTAAGTTCGTATGGCCAAGGAATGAATCTGAGGTGCAGGCAATCACCAGTCAGCAGTTTCGCTGGCTCATGGAAGGATTGACGATCACTCCAAAGAAGACCGTTCAAGAGGTTGCTCCACCCACTCACATGGCATAATGTTTGTGCAATACGTAGAATTTTCAACGGTGATTTTGCCTTAAAAAAACAGTGTAGCATTCATCATCTGTAAGGCCATTATCATGCATTGTGAGCGCATTACGTTGGTTTTATGCAGTTATAATTTATATTCATCATTTCAAAAGGTTGATTCAGAGTTTCAAAAAGCCGGGATAGTGTATGAGGTTACAGCATTTATCGGCATTCAGAAGCAGGCGAAGATTAAGGTTCCGCGGAACAAAAAAGCGGTCTATGTGAATGGTATAATGGAAATATAAGTTTCACGGATTCAGGTTTTAATAAGAAAAAGACAAAATTAATTGCAAAATATGTATAGCCGTTTATTCATAGAAAAGACCGTTCGTCACAAATTTTTTCTATTGAGAAGAAAATATGGTATACTGATTGACAGTATAAAATGTGTGTAAAAGGAGGACTAACACGATGAAACGTAAATTTTTAGCAGTAACGATGGCATTTTTGACGGCGGCAATGCTTTGTACGGGATGTGGGAGTCAGGCGGCAGATCAGGAGCAGACAACAAATAAGATAAAAGAGGAGACGGGTTATAAGGAGCGTGAAATTACATATCCGAAAGGACAGCCATTTTGTATGGCAAGAGACGCAGACGGAAAGCCAATCGTCTTTATGTTTGATGAAAAACATATAACACAGGACAGTATGGCTTATAAAAAGTATGTTCTGGAAGATGGGGAATGGAACGAAGTTGATATGTCAGAGACAAATGAATTGTTGAAGAAAAACAAGATTAGCGAGTTGTACACACTGACTGAGACAGCGAACGGGAAAATTTTTGGAGTGTCAAACACCTCAACCGGAACTTATGTATATGCATTGACGGATAAATTTAAAGCGTATCCGGATGCTTTTGGCAAGAAACCGATACAGAGTTTTGCAGTAGCAGATGATAAAAGTGTCCTTGCGTTATACGGAGAAGGTAAATGTGCTATAAATGATCTTAAAGGGAACTGTATTCACGAATTTGGAGAGAATGTTGCCCGTGCCGATCTGGTAAACGACATGATATTTACGATAGGTACAGATGGAAGCAAGATAACGGTTTATAATCTGGAGACTGGGGAACAGGAAGACGAATTCGAAGCACAGGGACAGGTGACCAATCAGGGAGTCTGTTATGCGGTAAATGAGGATGGCGAGTGGTTTGCAGCGACAGAAAAAGGTATTTTCCTGTTGGAAAATGGTAAAATGCAGGAAGTAGTGCCGGAAAGTGTAATGTCTACTAATGCACTTACCAGTCAGGCGTGGCTGAATTACCTGTTTGTGCAGGGTGATACTTTTTATGTTGACTATACGATAGAAGACGATAATACAAGACAAGACCGTCTGACAGTATATGAGAAAAAGTAAACCGCGCTTGCCAGTATTTGCAAATTATGGTAAAATCCTAATTATAACATAAAGGTTTTAAATGTTTACAAAAGAGACGGAGTTTTTGGAGGCGAATGTTATGATTATTGGGGTTTGCGACGATCAGGCAGAAGAAAGAGAGCGAATTTGCAAAGTTTGTGAAAAGGTTTTGAAACAGATGAAATGTCCGGCTGAGACTGCATTGTATGAAGATGCGTCATTTGTGCTGCAAGCAGACACAAAGCCGGACATTTTGATTTTGGATATTGAGATGCCCGGAATGTCGGGTATAGAGTTAAAAGATGAGTTGCAGCACAAAGAAGGCACGACGTATATTATCTTTGTTACCGATCATGAAGAGATGATCGCGGATGCTTTTGGATTGCATGTACTGCGGTTTGTACAAAAAGAAAATCTGGAGGATAAACTTCCGGAGGCATTAGCGCAGGCGGTCCGTATGAAACGTAACAATTGTATTGTGCACGGTACCGCGAGTGAAAAAATTCTTTACATAAATTCTTTGGGAAATTATATTCAGATTGTGACAGAAAGTGGGAAACAGCCACTCATTCGCGAATCCATGAAGCAGTTAAAGAAAACGCTGGAGGAATGTCCTTTTATAGAGATAAAACGGGGATGTCTTGTTAATGTTGCAAAAATCGAAAAAATCAAAAGCGGAATTGTGGTGGTAGGAGACGAGCAGTTAGAAATTTCAAAACGGAAGCAGGCAGAAGTGACACATGCCTATCTGACGTATTATAAGGAGGCATAAGCGGATGAGTGTAGGACAGTGGCTGATCTGGCTTGTGCCGGAGACGGTAAAAATCCTGCTGATCACATACGGGATATTTGGCTTTGAATTCAAAAAATGGAGATGGTGGCTGATTGCAGCCGCTTATATCCTGGGTGGGGCTTATCTGTGTGGGCAGGGGTCGGATATGGTTGCATGGAAGACCCTTCTGTACGTGGTTATTATTTTTGCTCTGTTTTACGGAAAGTTTGGCAGAAAATTAATGACGGTTTTGATTGAGTATCTGGCAATTAGTATTGTCGATATAATGATAATGAGCGTTAATATGCTTGTTACAAGGCATGAACATAATTTTACGCAAAGTATAATAGATAATACACTTGGCATGGTTGTTTGGATGATCATAACGGCATTGGTGTATCGGAGGCGGAAGAAGGTTTATGCGTTTATACAAACGGTATCGTATGGGTATATCCTGCTGGTGCTGGTGTTTCTGTTCAGCGTCTGTGTTGTGACAGGTATCTCTTATCTTGTGCTAAATGGCGAGATCACACAGCAGGCGATGCGGCAGACGTATTTTTTCAATATGCTTTGTATCGTTGTCGCTCTTGTCGTATGCGTGGTGCTTTTTTACCTTGTCTTCAGCCGGAGGAAGGTGCAGCATGAAAAAGAAATTGAAGAAAAAATATATGAGCGCGAATGGAAACGGCAGGAATATATGCGGTCGTTCCGCCATGATGTGAAAAACCATCTGCGGGTGCTTCACGCGCTGGGAGACCGGGGCGACATCGAAGAAATTAAAAAATACATTGAAGAACTGGGAATCGAATATAATCAAAATGCAGTGAGTCATACGGGGGATTTTATTCTGGATTATTTTATTGACTATGTAGTCAATGAGTGGAAAGACAAAGCCGGTTTTTCCTATAAAATAGACGGCAGATTTCCGGCAGAGATCAATCTCAATCACCGGGAGCGCTGTATTTTGTGGGGGAATGCGATGGACAATGTCGAAGAGGCATTGGAAAAAGCAGAAAAACCGTTTTTTGAAATTCATATTTCTCATGGCGGGCGTGCCGTGTTTGTGGAGATGATAAATTCCTGTGAAATAAAAGAGGGAAATATTTTGAAAACAAAAAAGGCAGACCGTTCACAGCATGGAATCGGAACTGCCAATATGCGTGATATTGTAAAACAAAATGGGGGCGAGATCGCCTGGCATTATGAAGAAGGAAAAATGCGGGTGGAGATGTCGCTGCTTATCTGAGAGCATTGGATCTGGCGGTAATCTCTTCTACATGATGAAATGCCCATGCGTGTATATTTAGCTCAATGATTGCGCAGCCACAGTATTCACAATGCTTCGCTCCAAGCATCGGAATCGGCGCACCGCAATTTGGACAAGTTACGGCGAGGGCATCGTCGTAGTCGTTTTTCATTTTGTCCACATCCTGCACATAGATGAGATCGGTGTTAAATTTTGTCTGATATTTCATTTGTTTATCGCCTTCCAAAATTTTACAACCCTCGTCTTCTATATAATGAAAGCATTCCAGAGAAGTCTGAAACGTAATAATACATTTTCCGTCTGTTTTGCGGTATTGATAAATTTCGGTGCGGTGCAGCCTGACCTGCTCAAAATGTTCGGAGCGTCCTTCGGCGCGCAGCATCTCGATATGATTTTCCAATTGCTGTTTTAACTCACGGCTGCCCTCTGTCAGCAGAGAAACATTTTTGGCAGTAATGGCACGAAGAAAGGAAACCAGCACATTATTTGCGCGTTCTTTCATTTCATTGTATTCAAAATCCGGAAAATCCGCGCTGATCTTTGGCAGCAGAAGCGAGGTCATGGAAGAGACCGATTTTGGCGTCGTCGCATATTCCTGTTTCATCTGCGCCGCTGCCTGCGTGATATCGGGCGTGCCGAACAATGCCTGCGACGTGTCGCGGACTTTTTTGCGGATGCACAAAAAGGCAATGAAAACAATGCCAAGGATAACAAGGATTAAAATAAGGGCGATAATTAATTTCATAACAGATTCCTCTCATTTGTTGTGATAAGGATATAGTATCATTATTAGAGGGGAGTTGCAAGGTGAAAAACAGAAGCGAAAGAATAATGAAGAATGAACACGGTATCGTCCTTCCTTGGCGACATTTACGATGAGGCGTAAACAATTCTGTGTTTTCTGTTGTCGTAAGTTGCTGGGTTTGCTATAATGAATAGCAAGTTAAAGGGGAAATTTCTATTTTTCTCCGGATTCAGAAAAAATAACGAAAACCCAATGAAACAGGGAGGAATCATTATGAAATTACAAAACTGGAAAAGGAAAATACTGGCAACAGCTCTGACGATAGGGGTATTTGCCGGAAGCATTGCTGCAAATGGAACACAGGCTGCGGCTGCGGAGCAGAAGGTAACAGGATTGACGGAACTGGCAAAGGTGATCCGTGACAACGGAATGCAGAGAAAAAGTCAGTTTTCGGTAGATTTCACTGGGACGGATGAGGAGTGGAGCCGTCTGTTTGATAGTATGTCGTTCTTTTATTACGATATGATCGTTTTAGATGACGCATCGACTTCAGACGATTCGGATTATCTGATCGGAAATATCAACTTTTCAAAACAATTTATGGGTGAAGCAACGGTGGATGAAGAAAGCGGAACTGGCGAGATTATCTTTACACCAACTTATTTTGAGACAGCAGACGAGACAGAGTATGTCAATACGCATACCAAACAAATTCTTGCAGAACTCGGAACTTCGCGGATGTCCGATTATTCTAAGGTGAAAGCCATTCATGATTATGTGTGTGAACTTATTACATACACAGATGATGTGGACAATGCTTCTTCTGCATACAGTGCATATGCAAGAGGAGAGGGGCTTTGCAACAGTTATGCACTTTGCATGTATAAACTGCTTGTGGAAGCCGGGGTGCCGTGTCACTGGATCGGAGGAAGTGCCGGTACCGGAAGAGATTCCGCAGGACATGCGTGGAACATCGTGAAACTTGGAAATCAATGGTACAATTTGGATGCGACATGGGATGACGCAGATAATGATAACGTAAGTCATGATTACTTTTTGAAAGGAACCACTGACTTTGATAAGGCGGATACGTCGCAGGTTCACACGATGGATAATGAGTATTATTCGAGCGGTTATCTTACCGTTTTTCCAATTGCGGAAACATCATATACAGTAAGTGACGAGGATCTGAAACCGGTAACTCCAACGCCGACGGCAGTACCAACCGCAACTCCGGGAACGGTACCAACTGCGTCACCGTCGGAAACTCCGGCAGTCAAACCGTCCGCAGCGCCGGCGGCACAAGAAACAATATCTCCAAGTGTACCAAATAACACTCCGGGAAATAATTTGTCGGAGGGAAAAACGACTGTGACCGTGCCGTCACAGGAGCCGGAACAAAAAGAAGACAATGTATCGCAAACACCAAAATATTCTTTTTCCGATATTATCGTGGGAAAATATCCGGCAAAAGGCAAATTTACCATTTCACGCAAAAAGGCAGATGATATCCAGCTTTTGATCGATAATAAGGCGGCAAGAAAGAAAATTGCAAAGATTTCTTATAAGATCACAAGTGGAAAGAAAATTATCAAGACGAAAAATTATGGCATCAGGAAAGACGGAAAACAGTATTTTTCAAATTTGCGTGTATTTGGAAAAAAGAAGGGAAAAGCAAAGATCGCAGTTACCGTAAAACTGGTCAATGGTCAGAAGAAAAAATACAACTTTACGGTGCGTGTGCGCTAAAGACAGGGGGAAAATAATTGAAAAAGAAGATAGTATTGTGCATAGTATTGGCCGGGCTGATTTTTAGCCTGGCCGGCTGTGCGGAAGAGGCCGGTCAGCCGGAAGCGGGAGTGCAGCAGGAAAATTCGGCAGTTTCGGAGGAAGAATTTGCCGGAGATGGTGCGTGGACGATTCTTGTATATTTGTGTGGAACCGATCTCGAGAGTGGTTATGGCGCGGCGACAATGGACCTGGGCGAGATGCTTGACCGAGATTTTGGCTCACAGGTTCGTTTTGTCGTGCAGACAGGTGGCTGCACCCAGTGGCAGAATGAGGTTATTCCGGAAGATGCGATCGCGCGGTATGAGATTATAAACGGAGATATGCAGGAAATTTCCCGCATGGATCAGGCAAATATGGCGGAAAGCACAACGTTGCAGGATTTTGTTACGTTCGGGATGGAAAATTATGGAAATAATAAATTGGGACTTATTTTATGGGATCACGGCGGCGGAAGCGTTGCCGGTGTGTGTCTGGATGAAAATTATGGGACGGACACGCTGGATTTGTCTGAGATCCGACAGGCGCTCGACGGCATTCCGAGAAAGTTCAATTTTATCGGTTACGATGCCTGCCTGATGGGTTCCGTTGAAAATGCAAAGATGCTTGCGCCGTTTGCCAATTACATGATTGGTTCCGAAGAACTGGAGAGCGGCGGGGGCTGGGATTACGCGGCAATTGGTGCTTATTTGCAGCAAAATCCGGGAGCACCGGCAGCAGATCTGGGAAAAGAAATTTGTGACAGTTTTTACAAAAGCTGTGAAGCTCTCGGGGAAGAAAGCACGGCGACGCTTTCGGTCACGGATCTGTCAAAGATTCAAAAAGTCTGTGATGAATTTAACACGGTGGCAGAAACCATGAAAGGGAGTACAGAAAATATGGAGGCTTTTGGTGAAATTGCCAAAGGAATCCGAAAAGCGCAGAATTATGGGGGAAATACACCGTCGGAAGGCTACAGTAATATGGTGGATCTAGGCGATATGGCAAAAAATATTGCGGGTACCGTCGATACAAGTGCTTTACAGGCAGCCATTGCAGAAGCGGTCATTTACCAGGTGAAGGGGGAAAACCGCCAGAATGCCAATGGACTTTCTGTATATTATCCGCTTCAGATCGAAGATGAAGAGGAACTAAAGACATTCGAAACAATCTGCGTCAGCGATCCGTATACCGATTTTATCGGAACGATGGTGTACGGCGCTGCCAATGGTTCGATTGAGGAATATTCCGGAGAAAATGACTGGTCGGCAGCAGACCAGAGTGGACATGGACTGGGGCTTGTAACGGCAGAACAGAATCAGATTCAGATTGCCGAAGAACAGCATTTAAACGATGACGGTTATTATACCTTTACGATTGCGGAGGAAAGCCTCCCGAATGTTGCATCGGTCCAGTACAATTTATATATGAAGTTTGACGATGAAACGCCGCTGGTTTATCTGGGAAGTGACAACTGGCTTGATTATGATGACCAGACCGGTGTTGTGACGGATACGTTTCAGGGATACTGGCCGGCACTTCCGGACGGCTCGCTTCTCAGCATGTACGTCGTAGAGGAAAGCGAGGACTATACCATCTTTTCATCTCCGATTGTACTCAATGGCAGGGAGACCAATCTTCGTTTTGCCTACCTGTATGGAGAAACGGAGGACGATGGAGAATGGCTGGTGCTCGGTGCATGGGATGGCATCGATGACGACAGTGGTCAGGCAGACAAAGAAATGACGGAGATTCAAAAAGGAGACGTGATCCGTCCGATCTATGTTGTCGTTGATCAGGAAAGCGGAGATACGACCGAGATTAAGGGAGACAAATACCGGGTAAAGAAAAATTTCAATATTACGGAGCCAAAACTTCCGGAAGGCGAATATTATTACAGTTTCGGCATTGACGACCTCTATGGTTCTACGAAATATTTGGATTTGATAAACTTTTGGGTAAATAAAAAAGGAAAAGTAGAACTTTCCTATTGACACCACTCTACAACTGTGGTAAGATGGAATATACAGTACTGTGGTAAATTAGGTTCAGTGACCCTTTACTGATTCATTATAACACAGTTTTGTAAAAAAAACAAGGAGTGAAATCATCAATGGAGAAAAACAGAATACGTCCTGTCAAAGTGGGCAAAGGCGTCAGAATGAGTTACTCAAAGCAAAAAGAAGTTTTGGAGATGCCTAACCTGATTGCGGTTCAGACAGATTCATACAAATGGTTTTTGGAAGAAGGTTTAAATGAAGTTTTTCGTGATATTTCCCCGATTTCAGATTACAACGGAAATCTCAGTCTTGAGTTTGTGGGATTTGAGTTGTGTAAAGATGAGGTGAAATATTCAATTGAAGCCTGCAAAGAGCGAGATGCGACATATGCAGCACCTTTGAAAGTAAAGGTAAGACTTCATAATAAAGAGACAGAAGAGATCAGTGAACATGATATTTTCATGGGAGACCTGCCTCTTATGACAGCGACGGGTACGTTTGTTATCAACGGTGCGGAGCGTGTTATCGTAAGCCAGCTGGTTCGTTCTCCGGGAATCTATTATGGTATTGCACATGATAAGATTGGTAAGGAACTGTACTCTGCTACGGTCATTCCAAACCGTGGTGCATGGCTGGAGTATGAGACGGATTCCAATGACATTTTCTATGTACGTGTAGACCGTAACCGTAAAGTGCCGATCACAGTGTTGATCCGTGCCCTCGGTGTCGGAACAAACCAGGAGATCTTGGATCTGTTCGGTGAAGAACCAAAAATTATTGCAAGTTTTGCGAAAGACGCTTCTGAGAATTATCAGGATGGTCTTTTGGAATTGTACAAAAAACTGCGTCCGGGCGAACCACTTTCCGTCGATAGTGCTGAGAGCCTTATTAATAGTATGTTCTTTGATGTGAGAAGATACGATCTGGCTAAAGTAGGACGTTATAAATTTAATAAAAAACTTGCATTTCGCAATCGTATCGCCGGTTTTGCTTTGGCCGAAGATGCAATTGATATGGAAAGCGGTGAAGTTATTGCCGAGGCCGGCGTTCCTTTGACCGAGGAAAAAGCGGCTGAAATCCAGAATAGAGCAATTCCTTACGTTTTTGTACAGACGGAAGAGCATGTTGCGAAAGTTCTCTCCAATATGATGGTTGATTTGAACGCATTTTTACCAAATGCAGATAAAAAAGAATTGGGTGTGACAGAAGATGTTTATTATCCGGTACTGAAAGCAATCCTGGATGAGTACACCTCCGAAGAAGAAATTTATGAAGCGATTAAAAAACATATTCCGGACTTGATTCCGAAACATATTACGAAGGAAGATATTTTTGCTTCGATCAATTACAATATGCATCTCGAGTATGGCATTGGAAATGATGACGATATCGACCATTTGGGCAACCGTCGTATCCGTGCTGTCGGAGAATTGCTTCAGAACCAGTACCGTATCGGTTTGTCCCGTATGGAACGTGTGGTTCGCGAACGTATGACGACACAGGATGTAGAGACAATCTCTGCACAGTCGCTCATCAATATCAAACCTGTGACGGCAGCAGTCAAAGAGTTCTTTGGAAGCTCCCAGTTGTCACAGTTTATGGACCAGAATAACCCATTGTCCGAATTGACACATAAGAGACGTCTTTCTGCTCTTGGTCCCGGTGGTCTTTCCCGAGATCGTGCCGGATTCGAAGTCCGAGACGTTCACTATTCTCACTATGGAAGAATGTGTCCGATCGAGACGCCCGAAGGTCCTAACATCGGTCTGATCAACTCGCTGGCATCCTATGCACGCATCAATGAGTATGGTTTTGTAGAAGCTCCATACCGCAAGGTAGACAAGACTGACCCGGATAATCCAATCGTAACGGACGAAGTCGTTTACATGACAGCAGACGAAGAAGACCGTTATCATGTGGCTCAAGCGAATGAGGCATTGGATGAAGACGGACATTTTGTACGTAAGAACATTTCCGGACGTTTTCGTGAAGAAACTTCCGAATTTGAAAGAAATAAAATTGATTTCATGGATGTATCGCCGAAGATGGTATTCTCGGTAGCAACAGCCATGATCCCATTCCTGGAAAACGACGATGCAAACCGTGCGCTGATGGGATCCAACATGCAGCGTCAGGCAGTGCCGCTTTTGGTAACCGAAGCACCGGTTGTTGGTACAGGTATGGAAATGAAAGCCGCTGTCGATTCAGGTAACTGTGTCGTAGCGAAAGAAGGCGGTGTAGTAGAGCGCTCTGAGTCCAACCGCATCATTATCAAAAAAGCGGACGGAAACCGCGATGAGTATAAACTTGCCAAGTTTGTACGAAGCAATCAGGGTACTTGTATGAACCAGCGTCCGATCGTAACAAAGGGCGATGTGATCGAAAAAGGACAGGTTATCGCAGATGGACCTTCTACTTCCGGCGGAGAGATCGCTCTCGGTAAGAACCCTCTGATCGGATTTATGACATGGGAAGGTTATAACTACGAGGATGCCGTTCTTCTTAGTGAAAGACTGGTACAGGAAGATGTATATACTTCCGTTCATATTACAGAATACGAAACCGAAGCCAGAGATACCAAACTCGGACCGGAAGAGATTACCCGTGATGTGCCGGGTGTCGGCGATGACGCGCTCAAAGATCTGAATGAGCAGGGTATCATCCGTATCGGTGCAGAGGTTCGTGCCGGCGATATTCTTGTCGGAAAAGTAACACCAAAGGGAGAAACCGAACTGACAGCTGAGGAAAGACTTCTTCGTGCGATCTTCGGTGAAAAAGCACGTGAAGTAAGAGATACCTCTCTTCGTGTTCCTCATGGTGAATTTGGTATTGTCGTAGATGCGAAAGTATTTACGAGAGAAAACGGAGATGAACTTTCTCCGGGAGTAAATAAAACCGTGCGTATTTACATCGCACAGAAGAGAAAGATCCAGGTTGGAGATAAGATGGCTGGTCGTCATGGTAACAAGGGTGTAATTTCCCGTGTACTTCCGGTAGAAGACATGCCATTCCTTCCAAACGGACGTCCTCTTGATATCGTATTGAACCCTCTGGGTGTGCCTTCCCGTATGAACATCGGACAGGTGCTCGAGATTCACTTGAGTCTGGCAGCAAAAGCCCTTGGTTTCAACGTGGCGACACCGGTATTTGATGGCGCAAACGAAGTTGATATTATGGATACTTTGAAACTTGCCAATGATTATGTCAATACTCCATTGGATGAGTTTGAAGCAAAATATAAAGATGTTCTGGATCCGGAAGTGATGCAGTACCTTCTGGAAAATGAAGAATACCGCAAAGAATGGGCAGGCGTACCGATCAAAGAAGATGGAAAAGTTCAGCTTCGTGACGGACGTACCGGTGAGTTCTTTGATGGAGAAGTAACGATTGGATTCATGCACTACCTGAAACTCCACCATTTGGTTGACGATAAGATCCATGCTCGTTCAACCGGTCCTTACTCTCTTGTAACACAGCAGCCTTTGGGTGGTAAAGCCCAGTTCGGTGGACAGCGTTTTGGAGAGATGGAGGTATGGGCACTTGAGGCTTATGGTGCTGCTTATACACTTCAGGAAATCCTTACTGTAAAATCCGATGATGTGGTCGGTCGTGTGAAGACATACGAAGCAATCATCAAAGGTGACAATATCTCTGAACCGGGAATACCTGAGTCCTTTAAGGTATTGCTGAAAGAGTTACAGTCTCTTGCACTGGATGTAGCAGTTCTTGATGAAAACGGCGAAGAGATCCAGATGACAGAGTCTGTGGAAGAAGTAAATGTGGAAGATATGTCAGGATTGATGGAAGGCGACCGATTCGAACTCGAAGAAGAGTCCTTTGAAGATGCCGGATTCCGTGAGGCTGAATTGTCAGAAATTGATGACGACAGCAGCATTGGCATTTCCGAAGATGAATAAATAATTGCAGGTAAATACATCATGTTATAGAAAGGACGATAAGAATGCCACAGGTAAGCGATGTAATTCAGGAAACATTAACATATGACAAAATTAAGATCAAACTGGCATCTCCGGACAAGATCCGTGAGTGGTCTCGTGGAGAGGTAAAAAAGCCGGAAACGATCAACTACAGAACATTGAAACCGGAAAAAGACGGTTTGTTCTGTGAAAAGATTTTTGGACCAAGCAAAGACTGGGAATGTCATTGTGGAAAATATAAAAAAGTTCGTTATAAAGGTGTTGTCTGCGATCGATGCGGCGTTGAGGTTACGAAATCCAGCGTACGTAGAGAACGTATGGGACACATTGAACTGGCAGCGCCGGTTTCCCATATCTGGTATTTTAAAGGGATTCCGAGCCGTATGGGACTGATCCTTGATATCTCTCCAAAGGTATTGGAAAAAGTTCTGTACTTTGCAGCATATATCGTATTGGAGTCCGATACGAAAGAAATTCAGGTAAAACAGGTTCTCTCTGAGAGAGAATATCAGAAAGCCAAAGAAGATTTTGGTGATACATTCCGTGTAGGTATGGGTGCAGAATCCATTCAGGAATTATTACAGAGAATTGACTTGGACAAAGAGTCCAAAGAACTCAAAGCAGAGTTGAATGCTTCTACAGGCCAGAAACGTGCTCGTATCATCAAGAGACTCGAAGTAATCGAAGCATTCCGCGAGTCCGGCAACAATCCGGACTGGATGATTTTGACAGTAATTCCGGTTATCCCACCGGATCTTCGTCCAATGGTACAGCTCGATGGTGGTCGTTTTGCGACATCCGATATGAATGATCTGTATCGTCGAATCATCAACCGTAACAACCGTTTGAAGAGACTTCTGGAGCTCGGCGCACCGGATATCATCGTACGTAATGAAAAACGTATGCTTCAGGAAGCGGTAGATGCTTTGATCGACAATGGACGCCGCGGACGTCCGGTAACCGGTCCTGGTAACCGTGCTCTGAAATCCCTTTCCGATATGCTGAAAGGTAAACAGGGACGTTTCCGTCAGAACCTGCTCGGAAAACGTGTTGACTATTCAGGACGTTCCGTTATCGTCGTAGGTCCGGAACTTAAGATTTATCAGTGTGGTCTTCCAAAAGAAATGGCAATCGAACTGTTTAAGCCATTTGTTATGAAAGAACTTGTAGCAAACGGAACCGCACATAATATTAAAAATGCGAAGAAAATGGTAGAGAAGTTGGAGCCTGCTGTATGGGATATCTTAGAGCAGGTTATCAAAGAGCATCCGGTTATGTTGAACCGTGCTCCTACACTTCACCGTCTGGGTATCCAGGCATTTGAGCCTACGCTTGTAGAGGGTAAAGCGATCAAACTTCATCCATTGGTATGTACTGCGTTTAACGCGGACTTCGATGGTGACCAGATGGCTGTGCATCTTCCGCTTTCCGTAGAGGCTCAGGCAGAGTGCCGTTTCCTTCTGCTTTCACCGAACAACCTTTTGAAGCCATCCGATGGTGGTCCGGTAGCCGTACCTTCTCAGGATATGGTTCTTGGTATCTATTACCTGACACAGGAGCGTCCGGGTGCAAAAGGCGAAGGAAAAGCATTCAAGAACATGAACGAAGCAATCATTGCTTACGAAAATCATGAGATTACCCTGCATGCAAAGATTAAAGTAAAATGTCAGGGAATCAATAAAAACGGCGAAATGGAATCCCGTATCATTGAGTCCACGCTGGGACGTTTCATTTTCAATGAGATCATCAGTCAGGATCTGGGATTCGTAGACCGAAGCAAGGATGAGAATTTCCTTAAATTGGAAATTGATTTCCATGTAGGAAAGAAACAGTTGAAACAGATCCTTGAGAAATGTATCAATAATCATGGTGCTACAAAGACAGCAGAGACTTTGGATGCGATCAAGTCTCTCGGTTACAAATATTCTACAAGAGCAGCGATGACGGTATCTATTTCCGATATGGAAGTGCCGGCAGCGAAGAAAGAGATTCTTGCAGATGCAGAAAGCACAATTGAAAATATTTCGAGAAACTTCCGTCGTGGTCTTTTGACCGAGGAAGAACGATACAAAGCTGTTATTGAGACCTGGAAAGAGGCCGATGATGAGATTACAGAGGCGCTTCTTACCGGACTTGACAAATATAACAACATCTTTATGATGGCGGATTCCGGAGCCCGTGGTTCTGACAAACAGATCAAACAGCTTGCCGGAATGCGTGGATTGATGGCAGATACATCCGGTCGTACGATCGAACTGCCGATCAAATCAAATTTCCGTGAAGGACTTGACGTACTGGAGTACTTCATTTCCGCACATGGTGCTCGTAAGGGACTTTCCGATACAGCGCTTCGTACAGCCGATTCCGGATACCTGACTCGTCGTCTGGTAGACGTATCACAGGATCTTATCATCCGTGAGACAGACTGTTGCGAAGGAAAAGACGAGATTCCGGGAATGTGGATCAGTGCATTCATGGATGGAAAAGAAGTCATCGAGACTTTGGAACAGCGTATTACAGGCCGTTATGCCTGCGACGATATGTATGATGATGAAGGCGAGCTGATCGTAAAGGCAAATCATATGATTACACCAAAACGTGCTGCCCGTATCGTCAATACCAAAGCAATTATTGATGCCGGAGATGCTGCCAAGATTAAGATTCGTACGATTCTGACATGTAAATCTCATGTTGGTATCTGTGCAAAATGTTACGGATCAAACATGGCAACCGGCGAGCCGGTACAGGTTGGTGAAGCAGTTGGTATCATCGCTGCCCAGTCAATCGGTGAACCTGGTACACAGCTTACCATGCGTACATTCCATACCGGTGGTGTAGCCGGAGACGATATCACACAGGGTCTTCCTCGTGTCGAGGAGCTTTTCGAGGCAAGAAAGCCGAAAGGTCTTGCTATCATTTCCGAATTTGGCGGAAAAGTTACTCTTCGTGATACGAAGAAGAAACGTGAAGTTATCATTACCGATGAAGAAAATGGTCAGACAAAGGCATACCTGATTCCATACGGATCCCGTATCAAAGTAATGGACGGTCAGGTGCTTGAGGCCGGTGACGAGTTGACCGAAGGTAGTGTCAACCCACATGATATCCTGAAGATCAAAGGCGTACGTGCCGTACAGGATTACATGCTTCGTGAAGTACAGCGTGTATATCGTCTTCAGGGTGTAGAAATCAATGACAAGCATATCGAGGTAATTGTCCGCCAGATGCTGAAGAAAGTCCGCATCGAGAACAATGGTGATTCTGACTTCCTTCCGGGAACAATGGTTGACACCCTTGAATACGAAGATACAGTAGAAGCACTTGCCGCAGAGGGCAAAGAGGTACCAGAAGGCAAACAGATCATTCTGGGTATCACAAAAGCATCTCTTGCAACAAATTCCTTCCTCTCCGCAGCTTCCTTCCAGGAGACGACAAAAGTTCTTACAGATGCTGCAATCAAAGGAAAGATCGATCCATTGATCGGTTTGAAGGAAAATGTTATTCTTGGTAAACTGATTCCAGCCGGAACCGGTATGAAGCGCTACCGCAATATCAGCCTTCACAGCGATCTGGTTGACAGTCTTGAGCCACCGGAACCAGTGGAAGAGCCAGAGGCAGAGAAAGACGAAAAAGGGAAGAAGGGCAAAGGCAGAAAGTCCGCAAAGGATGAGGAAATGACAGACATTGTGGACGATGAACTTCTTATGATGGATGAAGATGGAGACGAGGAAACTCTTGATATCGCAGAAGATGATTTCGATGAGGAATTTGATCCGGTGGAAGAGTAGTCACATACATCTTTCCTTGCAAGAACGGATTTCTTTGAAGGAGAATGCTTACTTTTTCTTTCGAAGAAGTTAAAACCGACACAAAGTGCATAAAACTTGAGGTTTCATAAAATAAAAAAGCTCCGGCCGCAGAAATGCAGCCGGGCTTTTTCTATTCTCCGAAACTTGCGTTAATTGCAATCTATATGTACAAATAAAATCTAATTTTCTCCCACAAATCGCAGGGTTGAACTCTTTGGAACACGGATACCACTCATCTTCAGGTTGGTATTTCCTTTGAGTTGAATGGTAAGATCTACGGCTTCACCAAGTTCCAGCCAAGGCATACATTTTTCTGTGGAAAAATGAGTGGTGTTCAAGATCAGTGTGCCGTGGAAACCATCCTCAAACCAGATGCGGAGGTTGGATTGAAAACCGGTGGCACCGATCAATTCAATCGGGTGATCTTTTCCTGCCTGCTGGGCGATATGAATATCCGTGTATTTGCCAAGTGCCATCTGAACCAGTGAAATGGACTGCGGTTTGTCAACAATATAGTCTTTGCGAACCATAGAAGACGAACGGTTTTTGTTGTATTCCAGAATCTCAATCTGGATGTGAGGATCGATTTGCTCCAATGGTTCCGGATTTGGACGCGCTGTATAGTAACCCTGAATGAGATCCACGCCAAGGCGGATTACTTCTTTCAGCTCTTCCGAAGTTTCAATTCCCTCAGCAAGAGTTAAAATATTGTTGTCGTGTGCAAAATCAATGATATCTTTTACAAAATGCTGTTTTTGAGGATTGTTTTGAATTTCTTCCATCAGCATACGGTCAATTTTTACATATTTTGGCATATAACGGAGCAGGTTATTTACATTCGAATATCCTGAACCATAATCATCAATTGCCGTCTCAACTTTAAGTTTTGCATAAGACTGTTTGATGTCAGAAAGACACTTGTTATCCAATTCTTCCTGTTCCGTAAGCTCTACAACAACCTGTCCGCGGTGTTCGTTTAACTGCTTGTGGAAGCGGTCTTTGTCCGAATCCACAAGCTGGGCACCCGGAATACTGTTGATAAACGTCTTTTTGCCGACAAATTTTTTCGGATGTTCTTCCATATAATGAAGAACGTTAAATAGCGTTGCTTTTTCCACATCATAGAGGCGCCCCAGGCGTTTGGCGCTTGTTAAAATGTCCAGCGGAGAAATTCTCTGCTCCGTATTGGCACGCATTAAAGCCTCGTAGGAGAAGATCTTTCCAGTATGTGCGTCTACGATCGGCTGGAAATAGTATGTAAACTGGTTGTCGTCAAGTAATTTCATAACGGCAAAATCCTGCTCTTTGTCTTTTTCTGACAGATGAGAGGAACGTTCTTTTCGCTGCAATTCCTGTAATTTTTTTCCATTTTTTTCACTGATCGTATCGTTGATCAGCTGTTCTACCGAATGAATCTGGTGAATCGATTCGGATTTACAGTCATAGCAGATATGTATTTGGAAGGAATCTTTATTGTGCTGGTTAAAAATATTAATTTTATTCAATAAAGCACTAATAAATTCATCCGGCCGGTGTACATTTTTGTCCGAAAGAATTGCGCACACGATAAAGTCGTCATTACCGGTGCGAGCGCATATTTCGTCCGAAAAAGCACATTCCTGGATGAGGTGGGAGAGAGCTGTGATAGCGATATCCCCCTCAGTACGGCCATAGCCGGCATTGATGTCTTTCAGACCGCTCAGGTCAATGGAAATGATGGAAAGCGAATCATTTGCGTGGAGCGATTCTGCAATCTGCTGTTTGGTCTGGGAAATCAAGCCGCGGTAATTGTATAAACCGGTCAGGCTGTCGCGGATTTGCGCCGATTCCATATCTTTTAACAACTGGCGCAAGATGTCCTGCCGGTAAAAGGATTCCATGCCCTGCATGACATTGTGGATCCATAAATTATAACTTTCATCATAAACACGTGGTTCATCGCCATAACTGATCACAGCATAACCAAAGCACTGGTCATCAAAATGAAGCGGCGTGAAAATATAAGCCGCCGGCTTTTCATGCTCTTCATGCAGTTCGGGCAAGATTAATTTTGTATCAAATGAATTCGAAAAATCAATATGATTTTCTACTCCGCAGGTTTTGTTACAATGAACAACCGGATACATACGGTCGGAGTAGCCGAGACGGATTGCACCGTCGCCGATCATTTTCGAAGCGTGATTCCAATTTTTGTTCAGACAGATATGAAAACTGTCATAATTTCCTAATTGGTATGTATATTGAAAAACAATGTTAAAAAAGTCGTGATAAGAATGCTGGGATAACAAATCATCCATCAAATGGTTAAAGCAGGAATAATAATTGTTGGAAGAAAGTTTCGTTTCCCATTGGTCGCGCAGCGGAGAAAGCAGACTGAGATTGTCCGTCGGGCAGCCACAGCTTCCGCCGATCCAAAGGTCGATTTCCGGTATGTAGTCTGGAAGCGGCTGATCGTTGAGCGAGGCATCGATCCAATGCAGACTGTATTTTCCGCAGGCTTTTGCCGGAATTTCCGCGGAAGTCAGAGGAACCGGACTGTAGCGTCCATCCTGAATGGAATCATAACCAATCACGGCAATGTCGTCGGGAACCTTGATGCCATGTTCAGAAAGTGCCGAACATACACCGATCGCCATACAATCATTGGCACAGGCAATGGCCTCCGGAAGTTTCTCGCGTTCCAAAAGCATCTGTTCTACCATTTGGTTACCACTCGTATACCAGTAATCTCCGTGATAAATATTTTCTTCCAAAACCGGAAGACCATGCGCTTCCATGGCTTCTTTGTATCCGCGCAGACGCTGGATTGAGTGAATATGTGATTCGCGTCCATTTAAAAAAACAATATCTTTATAATGATGCACTTCAATCAAATGATCCATCAAACGGCGGATCGGAGTGCAGTGATCGTTCATAACGGATGGAAAATACGGACTCTTCTGATCGATGACCAGAACCGGTCCGTCAAATGCATCGTGAATCTTCTTTTGGATCGAATCCGAAAGTCCGGTTGTCTGAAGGGTATCCAAAAGAATGACAATAGCATCCAGCATGTCATAGTTGATCAATTCATAGATATTTGACTCCCCTAATTCACGAAGATTTGTCTGTTGATATTTTACATACATTGAAAAAATCAAGACATCATAATCAGAGGCAAATGCTTCCTGCAAAAAACCCTGCATAAAATGATTTTGTGTTGTTTCATCTGCTTGCGCCAGTAAGACACCAATCTTCTTCCTTGTCATAAAAATCTCTCCAATATGATGCTAATATGTATAATGTCTCAAGAATATTATATACGGTCTCCAATCTTTTTTCAATCCTAAACCCATAAACAATCGGTAAAGAAAAAGTAAAGTTCTGAATCTTTACAAAATAATAATGCTTGACAGAGTGGTTTATAAATGATAAACTAGATTTATAAAAAGTAGACCGAAATTGGTAAAGGAAAGAAAATCAAAAGGAGAAAGAGGATGAGACAAAGTATTTTATCGGAAAGTGAAATGGCATTTGCGGAGATTGTGTGGGGAAATGCGCCGATCCGGTCGGGGGAACTGGTGAAATTGTGCCAAGAACAGCTGGGGTGGAAAAAATCGACGACGTATACTGTACTTCGAAATCTCTGCCAAGCGGGTATTTTTGAAAATGAAAATGCGGTTGTCGAGGTAAAGCAGACGAAAGAGGAATATCTGGAGAGAGAGAGTACGCAGATTGTCGAGAATCGTTTTGAGGGATCCATCTCCAAATTTGTCACTGCGTTTACCGGCAAAAAGAAATTGAGTAAAAAACAGATCGAAGAACTGAAGCATATTATTGAGGAAAACGAATAAGGAGGAAGACTGAT
>FR894050.1:20426-24063 GCA_000434115.1 Roseburia sp. CAG:309
TTGGGATACGTGCGTCATGACAAGTGTGGCGATTCTGTTTTTACTTTTGATCCGTCCGCTGCTCAAACGTCTGCCGCGCAATGTGGCATATGTACTTTGGTTTAATCCGCTCTGCTGGGCAGCGTATCATTTCTTCGTGCTTGATATGGAAGTGTCATGTGATGAGGCGGTCATACGCAGATTGGGCGCGCAGGCGAGGAAAGAATATTCGTATCTGCTTCTCACAATGGCAGATAAGGGGCGGCATGGCTGGTTTCAGGAGCCGGCATTCAGCATTAGTTCGGTAAAAGAGCGCATTGTGCGCGTGATGCGGTATGAAAAACCAAAGCGTTTCATCAGCGTGGTATCGGTTGTGATCGTGCTGCTTTGCAGCTGTGGGATTGCCTCGCAGCCGGAGACGGTGCAAAATCTTGTCAGCAAAGGCGAAGAAGATGCCGAGGTTACGGAATTTAAGGAGGAAGTTGTTGACCAGACGCAGGAATTTACCGAATTTTCGCAGGGCGGCAGGCTGAATGTATACGAGTATTGTGAAAATGTCGATGATGAAGGCACGTATTATAAACTTGCGGCATTAATGGATCAGCAGAAATTTGAAAAATTTATTAAACTGAAACGGGTGGACGGCGTCTGGAAAGAAGAGGACGTTCCGTGGAATCAGGTACTGCTGGATTATATGAAAAAACTGGATAAATACTGGTATCCGTACATCAGTATTTTAGAGGGCGAGGACGGTCAGATCTATGTGGCACTGGAAAAATGGAGTGCGCCTTATGATGTGCAGGACTCAAAAGGCGGGAATTATGTCGTAGAAGATCGTCTGCTCCGTTACGACGCGGAAAATGACCAGCTCGTCAAGGTGAAAATTCCGCAGATATCAGCAAAAAAGGCGTATGGCAGAGAGGAGCAAAAGGGGATTGCCTCCAACCGTTATCTGGCGGCAGGCGACAATAAGGTGCTTGTTGTCACGGCGGAAAAACTGTTTGGCTGGTATGACCTGACGACAGGAGAATGTATCAATCCAATGGAGGATGTATGCAAAGAATGCCGGATGACGACTACGATCGCGAAGGGAGATGGCGTGATCGCATTGACATCCCAGCAAAACGGAAAAACGCTTGACATCAATGTGTATGATATGGACAGCGGAAAACTGGAGTATACGATTCCGACAGAAGTGGATCTCAATGACTGGAAGAAAATGCAGGAAAATCTTCTTAACTTCTATCAGCTTGACATCCGCAATGATACCATTTATTTTCTGACTCCTGACGGCGTGGACAAGGCAGAGATCGGAGAAGAAAAATGGAGTAAACTTATGGATCCGGAAACATCGCATGAATTTTATTTTTCGGAAAGCGATATGGCGACAGATGGCTTCATCGTAATCAGTGATTCCGAGTTTTATATTGATATGTATAAATTAAAGACAGGTTCTGAGGTCACACCGCAATGTTGCCACTATACAAAAATAGGAAAATAAGGTATAATAAAACATAAGAGAACGCAGCGAAAAAGAAAGCGAGGGTGATTATGTCATTTAGTATTTTAGGAAAAGTCCGGGAGGCGGAGGAAGAACGGCAGGAATTTTATGATGACCTCAATCTGACGCAGTGGATCGAGGAGATCAATGCGCAGCTTGGCATCTACGATCTGCGGGAGTTTTTCCGGCAGATGCCGGATGGAAAAGAAGAGATTCAATATCGTCAGGATGTGCTTCGGGAAATCGATGAAGAAATGGAAGATAAACTTACAGATTTTGTAAATTTGATTCGGCGGGCGCAGGAAAATGAAGCCTACATAAATTCGGAGACGGGGGAGCAGATCACGGACGAACTCAGCAAGGCGCATTGGAAACTGGAAGTGGCGGTAATGTATTTTACGGCGGTGGATGAACTGATCGCATTTTTGGAAAATCGGAACTGCAAGGCGCGCGGATGGCAGAAGTTTCTGGAGATGTGCAAAGAAGAGATGCAGAAGCCGGAGGTGAAAGCGTATCATGATGCGGCGCTTTTGACCAGTGAAGAACTGGGAAAACTGCGTTACAGTCTGCGGCTTGAGGGAGATCATATTGCCATCCTTCCTTCGGTGGTGGAAGACGATTATGTAAAGGATTTATGTGAAAAATATCCACAGATGATACGACATCCCGGAAAGATGGGAAACCTTCTGCCGGGCGGAAAAGCAGGTACTCCGCTGGAACAGCGCATTTTTAAATATTTGCAGAAAAAGTTTCCGAAACCGTTTGAGAAACTGGAAGAATTTGGGAAGTCGAAACCGCATATCTATCAGCCGGAGATTATGCAGTTTCATAAGGAAATCTGTGTCTATCTGTCGATCCTTAAATTCCGGCACCATATGGAATATTTTCATTATGATTTCTGTATGCCGTCCTTTTCGGATACGACATTTGAAGTGACTGGCGGCTATGATCTTGCACTGGCATTGAAAAACCAGAAAGAGGGAAAAGAGACGGTTGCGAACGATTATTATTACCGGGGAAAAGAACGCTTTTTTGTTATAACGGGGCCAAATCAGGGGGGCAAGACGACGTTTGCGAGAGCCGCAGGGCAGCTCGTATATTTTTCCCTGATGGGCTTTCCGGTGCCGGCAAAGCAGGCAGAACTTCCGCTCTTTGACGGACTGTTGACGCATTTTTCCGTAGAAGAGAGTATGCAGAGCGGCCGCGGTAAACTGAAGGAAGAACTGGTGCGCCTGTCCGGAATGATGCACGCGGAGAAGCGGAATGTATTTGTCATCATCAATGAACTTTTCACGTCGGCGGCGACGTACGATGCGTATCACATGGGACGGCGCGTGATTGACCATTTTCTAGCCCGTGACTGCTACGGGATTTATGTCACACACATTGAGGAACTTGCGGAGGAAAATGAGCAGATCGTCAGTCAGGTGGCATCCCTGATCGAGGGGAATGTCAAAGTGCGGACGTTTAAGATCCGCCGGAAGAAAGCAGAGGGCAAAGGTTATGTTGAGCCGATCGTGGAAAAATATGGATTGACCTACGCGGAGATAAAAAGGAGGATTCATCATGTTTGACGTAGCACTTTTATATCCGGAAAAACAGCAGGGAGCGGCAAAACGTTATGGGATGCCGCAGGATATGAGCAAGGATTTGAATCTTCCGGTGATCCTTCGGGCAATGGCAAAAGAGGATGAGGAAATATTTACCAATTGCCAGCGTGTGCTTTTGTGCCCGGTTACGGATGAAACGACGCTTCGTTTCCGGCAGCAGATGGTGTCAGATGCGGTGGCACATCCCGAATTTTACGAAGAAATGTACCGTATCGCGAAAGAGGCGATGCAGGAAATCCATAAATATACGTCTAAGAAGACGAGCAATAAGGTTGTGCAGATCACGGAGTCTTTGGAACTGCTTCGGATCCTGTTAAAATATCTGTGTTATCTGAAAGAACATTTGCGGAGCGAACAGGCAGAAAAAGCAGATGGCATGTATCGGTTTACGACGAAATTCCGGCAATATTTTACGGATGAGTTTGCCCAAGATCTCGAACACCATATCGACGATATGTCCGTGCTGATGCAGGGGGGCAGACTGATCTTTACAGCCGGTGTGGCGGGGGGGCTCAAAAGGGCCGCCGCGGGGGGAAACAGCCTTGAT
>FR894050.1:24080-35695 GCA_000434115.1 Roseburia sp. CAG:309
GATCCGACGGATTACCGAAAAATGGGAAAATTTCGGAGAACACTGCGGTGGATTCTCCTTCATCTGGCATCGCCGGAGGTGGTATTTCTCAATCAGGAAGCGCTAAAGCAGGATGCCATCCGGATGGAGGAAAATGGACTGTTGTATACGCAGGAAATTTACCGCGCGTTTTTGTATCAATTTCAGGAGTTTTTCAGCCAGTTACAGATTCAGGTCGGTTTTTATGTGGGCTGTGCAAATCTTGGACGGAGCCTCAACAATCTAAAGATGAAAACGTGCTATCCGCGGGTGAGCCGCGAAAAGGGACACATCGAATACCAGCATTTGTATGAGTTAGGGCTTGCCCTTGATACCCTCAAAAATCCGGTGGACAATTCGATCACGGATTCCTGTCATCTCCATATGATCAGCGGGGCAAACCAGGGGGGAAAATCGACCTTTTTGCGAAGCGTCGGGATCGCGCAGGTGATGATGCAGGCAGGAATGTTTGTCCCGGCGACGTATTTTGAAAGTCCGTTGTATGATAATATATTGACACATTTTACCAGACGTGAGGACAGCAGTATGAACAGCGGGCGGCTGGATGAAGAGATGAAGCGTATGAACCGCATCATAGACATGGTGACGGATCACAGTCTGATCCTCTTCAATGAGTCGTTTTCCAGCACAACCGAAAAAGAGGGAAGCCAGATCGCAGAGCATATTATCCAGGCGATGTATGACAGCGGTGTGAGTGTATTTATGGTGACTCACCTTTTTGCCTTTGCGAGTCAGATGTATGCGAAAAATCTGTCGGGCGCGAGGTTTTTGAGCGCGGAGCGAAAGGAAGATGGCGCACGTACCTTTAAAATGATCGATCATAAGCCGACCGAGACAAGTTATGGATTGGATCTGTATGCAGAGATCATAGAAAAAGGCGCTGAACAGGAGTAAAGAAGATAAAAAGGATGCCCTCGTCGTGAGAGCATCCCTTTTTTAAAAGGGTGCGCCTTGCGGCGCGGAAAATCAATACTTAGTTTAATTTTTTTACTAAGGCATTCCATTTGTCATCACCCAGTTTTTTTGTTACGGTAAGACTGGTGTCAAGATCGTAATAGGTATCGGAAAGTGATGCAGAACCACCGCCGTGCAGAGCCTTTACATAATTTTTTGCTGTTGTACCAAGGAGGACAAATTCTTCGTCGGATACGTCGCTGGAACGTTCTGAAAGAGCTTCAATCTTAGCACCTGTTACAAACATTTCTTTGGCGGATTCTTTGTTTGCTTTTGTCACACCGTCTTTGATTACTTTATAATTTTTCCGGATCGTAGAAGACCACGCTTTCAAGTCATCTTTTGAAATAGATGAGGCGTTGACAACTTCATTTTTTGCTTCTGCGGCAGCATCTTCATATCCATCGGACACCTCATTCCAAGGGATGGCAACCGATGTGGATTTTTTCTCCGAATCGTCCGAAGAAGTATCCTGTGAATCCGAAGAAGTGTCTGTCTGTGAACTGTCTGAGGATGTTGTGTCTGCTGATGCCTGGGTGTCTTGTGTATTATCTGAGGAACATCCTGCAAGCAGTGCTGCGGCAAAAATGCTGACAGCACATAATGATAAAAAGCGTTTTAACTTCATACTTGCTCCTCCTTATTTTTATAATAGTTCTTTTTAATAGTATATTGCTTTAGTTATATAGAGAATACCATATTTGGAAGGAAAATGCAAATGAAAAGCCGAAAATTTGTGGGAAATTGAGAAAAGACATGGTATAATTTAATGAACACGGATTCGTGAAGGAAAGAATACATAAGAGACAGGAAGGAACAAACGATGGACAAAAGACGATCAAACATGCTTTTTATAAATCCATACTGATTTTATGCAAAATAAAAAGAGAGAAGATTAAGGATATATTATTTCCCTGATATTAACATTTGCGGCGCGTTCGGTGCAATTATTTTCCGCATTTCTGGGAAGCATGCTTCCGAAGGAGTTTCAGGATTCTCTGCCCTCTGCGTTTGTTATGATTTTCATATGGTCTGCGCCAATCTGCCAGGCAGCGGCGGCTTTTGTTGCGATACGTTATATTCAGCGAAATCCGGATAAGCAAAAGCCGGGAGTGATCTGCCTGATCGCTGCACTGGTCTTTTTTACAGCCAACAGTTTTTTATCCATGATGTTGACAGGACTGGCAAGCTGGGACACATCGCATTTTGGATGATTTGCAGCAGAAAGGAGAGGATGTGCCATGAATAGAAATTATAGTATGATCTGCTATATTGTTTCCTGCATATTATCAATGACATGTATGCCGGCAATGGTGACTGCCTGCCATCATTTTAAGTGTGATTGCCATTGTGCAGCAGGAGAGAAAACAGGATCATCCTGAGCCGCATATTTTTCCGGCGTTCGGCGTATAATGTAAAAATGTGCAGCAGAGGGAAATTGCATGCTTAATAAATTGTGGGGAGCGATGATTGTGATCGGGATCGCCGTCGCTGCCTTTCAGGGAAAAATTGGAAATGTCGGCACGGCAGCCATCGATTCGTCGAAAGAGGCAGTGATGCTCTGTATCACGATGCTTGGGGTCATGTCGATGTGGACAGGAATCATGAATGTGGCGAAAAAAGCCGGTTTGATCGATGCCATGACGAGGGCGCTCAGACCGGTTTTACGTTTTTTATTTCCGGATATTCCGCAGGAACACGAGGTAAATGAGTACATTGCTGCGAATATCATCGCTAATGTGCTGGGACTTGGATGGGCGGCGACTCCATATGGCTTAAAGGCGATGGCGGCACTTCGTGAGTGGCAGAAAGAAAATGGAGAGACAGGAAATGTCGCAAGTACGGATATGTGTACCTTTCTTATCATTAATATTTCGTCGTTGCAACTCATTCCGGTCAATATTATTGCGTACCGCAGCCAATATGGATCGGTGTCGCCGACATCCATTTTGGGGATGGGATTGGTGGCAACCTTGTTTTCAACGGCAGCCGGCGTATTGTTTTCGATTGTTGCGAGAAAATGCACCAAACGGCGGGAAGGAGGAAAGATATGAGATTTATGTATTATCTTTCTGACAGTATGATCCCGCTTGTTTTGATCTTGGTGACCGGTTATGGACTGTTGCAAAAAGTCGATATTTTTGACGCATTTATCGAAGGAGCCGTGGATGGATTTAAGACCGTTTACAAGATCCTTCCGACACTCATCGGCCTTATGATCGCAATCGGAATTTTGAGGGAATCCGGTACACTGGGGTATGTAGCATCTGTAATTGCGCCGCTGACAGAACGGCTTCATTTTCCCTCGGAACTTGTGCCGCTTGTGACCGTAAAAATGTTTTCTTCTTCGGCGGCGACAAGCCTTCTTCTTGATATTTATAAACAATTTGGACCGGACAGCCGCCTGGGGGTGCTGGCGTCAGTGCTGATGAGCTGCTCAGAGACGATTTTCTATACAATGAGTGTGTATTTTATGACGGCAAAGGTGACAAAGACAAGATATACTCTTGCCGGTGCGCTGTTTGCGACGCTTATTGGGATTGTCGTATCGACTCTGCTTGTCGGGGCGTGAACGTGGTGTGCCGAAACGTGCGGAATGCTTTTTCGCTTGCACAAATACTGTCAGATAGTGTATAATAGGATTCATAGAGAACGAAAGAAAGGAATTTTAAAGAGTGAAAGAACGGTTTAAGAAACTTATGAATGTGCTGGCTCTGGTGATTTTTTCCATTGCGGCATTGTGGGAATATATGCAGTTTTATATGTATTATGATCTTCCGCAGATCGTAGTCGTTTTGCCCATTATCGGACTTTTGGCAGCAGTTGCCCTGAAAAAATGGAGCTTTATACTGCTTGGGACGACGGCACTGACATCCATCGTATTTCAGTTTATTGAGGATCCACAGGATGGCCTCGGCTATGTGGATACTTCCAAAATAGAAATCATCGTGAAGATTCTTCCGGCGGTGCTTTTGTTTTTACTGATCGGAATTGCCGCAGGACTGCTTGTGCGTGTGGCATTTCGCAAAGACCGCCATATCAGTCTGCGTATTTTGTTCTGCGGATTGGGGATCATCGTGGCTTTTGCCGCCGGGATTATTTTGTTCCGCAATCCATTGTATCCGTTTATCGCGAGACATCAGATTCACCGGTATGCACAGAAATACGATACGAAGGAGTATCCGGTAAGCGATGTGGTTGTTTATTACAGCTATACGGATTTGCAATATTTGGGACGAGTTGTCATGAGTGATGGCGTGATTTATCCATTGTCACATGATATGAAAACCGGAGAAGTAAAAGAAGAAAGAAATTGACAAAATTGTAACAAAATTGTAATATAATATGATATAGGGTCGAGAGGAGGCGCTCACAAGAACGAAGTTCTTGTTTTTCATAGTGCCGACGACTTGCCGCCGAACGGAAGTGAGGGGGCGTTACCTTAAAGGAGCAATTCGTGCGCGCGAAATAACTTAAATTAAAAGGATTAAAGCAAAATATGAAGAAAAACGAAAATGTCATCTGGCAGAAAAATAAAGTGTCATATGAGGACCGCTGCCGGGTATTGGGGCAGCAGGGAAAGGTAGTCTGGTTTACCGGTTTGTCCGGTTCCGGAAAATCGACGATTGCTGTGGAATTGGAAAAAATGCTGAATGAAGCAGGAAAAGCCGTATATCTTTTGGATGGGGATAATATTCGATGTGGTATTAATTCGGATCTTGGTTTTTCCGATGAGGACCGAAATGAAAATATCCGCAGGATTGGAGAAATCGCTGCGTTGTTCCGCGATGCCGGAATTATTACGCTCGTTTCGTTTATTTCTCCATTTCGTGAGATGCGCCGCGTCGCAAGAGAGCGCGCCGGCGAAGAAAATTTTGTCGAAGTGTATGTAAATACGGATCTGCAGACTTGTATGGAGCGCGATCCGAAGGGATTGTATAAAAAGCAGATTAAGAATTTTACGGGAAAGGATTCCGGTTACGAGGAACCATTGGTGCCGGAATTGATCGCAGATACGAAAAAATATACCGCAAAGGAATGCGCTGAACAGATTTTTGATTACATTATGATGTAGGTGAGAAAATGAGGATATCCGACAGATTAAAAGAAGAAGTGAAGGCACGCAGGGAAGAGTGGCAGATTCAAAAAAATGCGAACAAAAAAAACGTGCTTCACGGCGAGGGCGGAACCGTTACACTGCGTCCCAAGGAATGGGTGGCGCATGGAGCAGCAGAGTACGAAGAAACATTTGGCAGACTTCCCAAGAACGCTTATAAGGGAAATGTCAGAGAAGAGAAAATGTACTCTCTGACATCGCAGGCCAAAGACTGGTTTTTGGAATTGCAGTTAAGAAGCGACAAATACACATTTAAAAATATGCTGGCAGTGATCGACCCTTTTGATGAGGCTCCGCTGACAGCTCTTGTGATGTTTTCGACAATTACGGATTACCGCGTGCGCACAACGGTTTTTGGTGATGTGGAAGAGACAAATTTTGTATATGAATTTCCGAAAGAAAAACGTCATCGCATACCGATTCTTGGATTGTATGCCGGAAGAGAAACAAAAGTGCAGATTGAACTGCTGGACGAGCAGGAAGAAGTGTGCGATACGCGCACATTTATGCTGCAGACAGGGGAACTGCCGGAAGATTTGAAAGGCGTGGTAAAGGCTGAGAAGATCAATAAAAAATCGGCCTTTCAGAATATTTTGGTGGCAGGCGGCATCGACATCCGTCCATGCGTTTTTGACCGCGAGGGAAAAATCCGTTATTATCTCCGCAGAAAACCGAAAGGATATGGAATTTTTCCACTTTCCAAAGGACGTTTCCTTTTTATGGAACAGGATATTTCTGCGCCTTCCTTTACCAATCCGCATTCGATCCAAATGTACGATATGGATTTTCTGGGACGAGTGGGACGCACGTATTTTGTGAAAAATGGTGCGCATCATACGGTGGAGGAAAAAACACCGGAGGGCAATATTTTGACGGCGGGAAACAGCCTCGAGGGACATTCCGAAGATCTTGTGCTGGAAATTGACCGCGCGACCGGGGCGATTGCACATAAATTAAAAGTGGGCGATGTGTTTGATGACACTTATCAGGATATGATGGACTGGGCACATATCAATTCGGCATCGTACGATACGGAGCAGGATTCCATGTTAGTGTCCATGCGAAATATTCATTCTGTCGCGAAATTTGACTGGAGTACCGGTGAGATAAAATGGCTGATGGCGGATCCGAGATTCTGGGAAGGTACGCCGATGGTCGAAAAACTTTTGACACCCGTGGGCGAGGTACCGTGGTTTTATCAGCAGCATGCCGTATTTGAAGTGCAGCTGACACAAAATGAAAATCCGGATATCCGTTATATTATGGTGTTTGACAATCATTGGCACAAACGCCGTAAGGTGAAATTTTTTGATAAAGATGAACAGAGTTATGTGAGTTTTTATGAAGTCAATGAACGGGAGAAGACAGTAAAATTGTACAAGCGCATTGCCTGTCCAAAGTCAAAGATCCGTTCGAACGCGATTTTTGTCGAAGAGGATCGAAGGCTGTACATTATGGCCGGATCCCTTGTGACGGAAATCGATGGAAATCTGGGACTCATTCGCGAGGTGGATTTTGACACCGAGGAAATTTTGAGTGAGTATTATGTGAAACCGGGATTTTTCCGCGCTCACGAATTTTGTCCGGATATGACATCGCTGTCGAAAGCTCTCGTGCAGAATGCAGATTATCTTCTCGGAGAACTCAAACGGCCGATTCTCGCTGAAAATGAGCGGTTGGCTGCGTGGGATTTTGAAGCGGCAAAAAATGTTACGGATTCGATGATCCGTTATCGCAGACGGGAAGATGTATTTTATGTCCGAGAAGTCGATCATACGATCCAGACTGTTATTTTCCGCGGCCGGGAAAATGTCTGGTATGTGGATTTCAAGGATACTTATCAGACGATGAAAACATTTGAAAATGCTGTGTATTATATTGCAATGTGGATGGATGTCCTTCCCGCCGATCAGTATGACATCTATCTTGAAATTGACAATAATTTACAAGATACCGGTAAGAAGATTGTGAAGCAAAAGTAAATTTTTATCATAGATACCTTTGTACTGCCAGTGTGGAACCGGTGTGAAAAAACGTCCGGTTTCGATGGTGATCGAAGGTATCTTTTTTTCGTAGACACACCAATCACCAAATCCGCCGCCGGGAAGTGTGCTTCCTGCATTTTTTCCACGAGCTTCGATCAATGGATATCCGGTCGTGGCATGCGCGATGGATGCTATTTTTACAATGTGGTTGCGGAGACTTCCAGTCACGTCATAATCATAATAGATCAGGCTGCCCTGCGAATGATAATGGATCACACCGAGGGGTGCCGGCAGCTGCGATATAAATGCCATCAGATGTTGAGTTTCCGGCTGGTCGCCGGCAGTTTTTCCCGGATTGTGCTTTTTGATATCTTTGGAGAGTCCGAAACCACAGGGAAAATTGCGGTTCAGATCAACACCGGCACTATTTCCTTTCCATTTTTTGGCAGAAGTGTTTTGGCTGATTGAAACACCATCCGGGTTTGCCATCGGAAGAAAAATGATGCACACATCGCGCCAAAGTTCCCGGTAGCAGGGAGCGTCAGGCAGTTCGCGGTGGTTGTAGCGCGGCAGATAATAGGCGAGCATATCCAGAAGAAGTGTTGTGTTTATGTATTCGCGTCCGTGGATGGAAGCGGTGAGTACAAGCTGTTTTGGGGCATCTGCTGCGCCTAGATGACAGGCGTACAGATGGCGTTTGGCGGGAGTGCGGCCGATGGAGTCCAGACGAAAATAGTCCGCAGAATATTGAACGGTCCATTGCTTCAACTGTTTTTCCATGGAAGGATAGGTGTAAAAGTTCTGTTTTGCCATAGGAAACCTCACAGGTCTTTTCTAACAGTATATGTGGGAAGAAGAGAGAATAGAATAAAAACGGGCACTCCCGAAGTGAGGGTGCCCGTTCGAAAGAACACACAAAGGTCAATGAAATGTTAAATTTTTATGAAATCGTCTGGAACGAATTGACATATTATTATGAAAAGGGTAGTATAATAACAAAAACAGGCAACGTGAGTGTCTGCCAAGCGGTGAAGTAAGGTGCTGTGCCAGAGAGCAGTGCCTTATGAACTTTATATGGGTTTGACGTTTACCACAATCTGGTTAGAGATGCTATCTCGAAAGAAAATGTCGGGGGCTCTGCTTTTTGGCAGAGCCCCCCTTGCTTTAAGGAGTTTTTTGAAAAACAAGTTATTAAGAAAGGAAAATTATGGAAAAGCGAAAAGCGAAAATAACCGGCATCATAAGTGAATACAATCCTTTTCATGAGGGACACCGCTACCAGATACGCAAAGCCGGAGAAATCACGGGCGCAGATGCCGTCGTTGTGGTGATGAACGGTGATTTTGTGCAGCGCGGTGAATGTGCGGTGGTCGATAAATATGTGCGTACGAAGATGGCACTTCTCGGCGGCGCGGATTATGTCTTTGAACTGCCGGTCCGCTACGGGATTTCGAGTGCGTCGGATTTTGCCTATGGCGGAATACTCGCATTGGAGAGCCTTGGTTGTGTGGACGCTGTTTGTTTTGGCTGCGAAGCACCGGAAGATATTGATATAATGGCTGACATTTTTTGGAGGTGCCAAAGGGAAGAAGAAGGAATCATGCAGATGAAAGGGTACGCAGCACAGGGATTGTCCTACCCGGCAGCGAGACAGCGCTTTTTGCAGGAAAAGACAGGCTGGAGTGAGGAAAAATGCCGTGAGCGGATGCAGCCGGGCAATATTCTGGGGGCAGAGTACCGGCAGGCAATACGGCTTCTAGGTTCGTCGATGCGCTGTGAGCCAATTCTCAGAGAAGGGATGGGGTATCATCAGGTGACTCCGGAAAAAGAAAACGATTGGAAATATATGTCAGCAACTGCGATCCGTGCGCAGCTGGAAAACGGATTTGAACAGGTAAAGGGAATGCCGGAAGAAGCACTGAAAGCCTGGAAAGAAGCCGGCTATAGCATGAGAACAGAGGATTTCTGGCCGGTTCTTGCACTGGCACTCCGCCTAAGAAAAGAGAAACTGGTTTCTTATAAAGATGTGTCTGAAGATCTTGCGGCGGTATTTTCACGCGAGATTTTGCAGGCGGCGGATTATGAAAGTTTTATTCATGCCTGCAAGACGAAAAATATCACCATGGCGCGGGTAAAACGGGCGATGCTGCAGATTCTTTTTGAGGTAAAAAAAGAGGAGAGGGAGACGAGGATGCCATATCTGCGGCTGCTTGGGAGGCGGAAGGATGCCTGCCCGCTTCCACTTGGAAATTCCGAAACGCCGGTTGTTGGACGGCTGGCAAAAGAGGAAGGGCGGCTGAGCGGGAGCGACAGGGAAAAGTTGGCACAGGATATCTTTGCGGCAGACATTTATCATATGACAGTTGCCCAGAAAACAGGGCTGCCACAGAAAAATGAATACAAACAGCCGATGGTGATCGTCGGTTAAAAGGAGGTTGTTACGATGGAACAACGATTAAAAAACTATTTGAAATTTTATGGTGAGACGGCAGACGGAAGCCGAAAGATTGAGGGGGACAAAGGAGAATTTTTGTCGCAGATGCTCATACAAATCGGATTTTTCCAACATGAGCGGCTGATTCATCTGATTGTTACCGTGCTTTTTGCTATTCTTGCGGTGATTTCGATTCTTGCGAGCCTTTTGATCCAGGAATGGGCGGTATTATTGCTCTGCTTGATGTTTTTTGTGCTATTGATTCCCTACATCCGTCATTACTATATTTTGGAAAATGGCGTGCAGAAACTGTATGAATATTATGATCAGATTTATGCAGCAGAGGAGAAGTAAAAGAGTTGCGAAAAGCAAGCAAGTATGCTATGATTAAGGTATACATATTTGACCGTGAGGAGGTTACACAATGAAGATTAGAGCAAAATTGATCGCAGCAGTGTGCGGAGCCCTTTTGTTGGAAGGTGTGGTTTCTTTTTTGGCGGTTTATCTTGGCCTTAGCAAATTTATCACACCGGGTGCATTGATTGCATACAGTATTGTCGTGATCTTATCGATTATTGCCGGAGCAGCGATCGCGACTGTATTTAGTTTTCGATTTGTAAAACGGATGGAAGTTGTCAAAGAACAGTTGACGGCGATGGCAGATCACGATCTGACCTATCAGATTCCGGAAAAGACATTGAAAGTAAAAGATGAACTTGGTGATATAGCGAGAACATCGGCGAAGACTGCGGAATCTCTGCGAGAGATGGTTGAGACACTCAATGCGATGCTTTCGGGAATGGACAAAAACATTGTTGAGACATCAGAGCGTGTTGACAATCTGTCAGAGAAACTGGAAGGCATGTCGGCTACGACAGAGCAGGTATCTACCGGATTGATGGAGACGGCAGCAGCCATGCACGAGCTGGATGTATCCACGGATGAGGTTGAAGCGGTTATGAAAGGCGTTGCCAAGCAGGCGCAGGAAGGTGCGGAAGAGGCAGAAAAGATCAATACCCGCGCATTGGAACTTCAGGAAAACGCGAAGGAATCCAGAAACAATGCAAATCGTATATTAAAGGGCAACAAGGAGCGTATGGAAGAAGCAATCCAAGCTTCCAAAAATATCGAGCAGATTCAGGTGCTTACGGAAACTATCCGAAATATTACAAATCAGACCAATCTTCTTGCTATCAATGCTTCCATCGAGGCAGCGAGAGCCGGTGAGAGCGGACAGGGATTTGCGGTAGTCGCAATGGAAATCACAGATCTTTCTGAGGCATCTTCCGAGGCAGTTGAAAAGATTCAAAATGTGGCAGTGACCGTAACAGAGTCGGTAACAAGTTTGATTGAGTGTTCCGAGATCATTCTTGAATTTATCAATACTTCTGTTATGACGGCGTACGGTGATCTTGTGGAGACGGGAGACCGTTACAAACAGGATGCCGAATATGTCAATGGACTGGTTGAGTCCCTGAGTACAAGTTCGGATCAGATCCTCAGCAGTCTGAATGAAATGAATGCGACGATCCGTGATATCACAGCGAAGAGCGATATGGGAGCCAAAGGCAGTGAGACGATTGCAGAGGATACCAATGAAATCGCCCGCAATTCTTCCGATATCAAAGATCTGGCATCTTCGACAGGAAACAATTCGATTCATTTGAAAGAATTGGTAGAACAGTTTACCATCTAAAACGTAGAACGTAAGTAACTATTAACTAAATGTCCGGAAATCAAAGTTTCTTTCGTGCAGGCACGACGATTTATTGATTTTCGGACATTTAATCTTGAATCGTTACGAACAGAAAATCAGGAAATACACTCCTGAATCAATTCCGGTACACTCTCCGGCACATCCTTGATCTCATAACAGGTTTCCAGATGGCGAATCCCTGCATCGAGAAGTGACTTGTCTGAAGTATATAAAGTGGCAAGGGATTCTCCGGCTTCCACCTTCTGTCCCAGCTTTTTATGAAGAATGATCCCGGCACATGGATCGATATGATCCTCTTTTTTGCTGCGCCCGGCACCTAAGATTCCGGCAGCAGTGCCGACTCCCTCCGTATTAATATAGGTAAGATAA
>FR894050.1:35810-38032 GCA_000434115.1 Roseburia sp. CAG:309
TTTACCATTTTAACAAAGGTATCGAATGCCCGTCCGCTTTCCACACTTTCTTTGGCTTCTTTTACTGCCGCTTCGCAGGAAATATTTTTTCCCAATGAGATCATATGGGCGGCAAGAGTGTAGCAGACCGTCATCAGATCTTCCGGTCCATTGCCGTGAAGGGCCTCAATTGCCTCTTTTACTTCCAGATTATTGCCGACGGCGAAGCCAAGTGGTTCTTCCATCGAGGTCAATTGTGCGATCGTTTTCTTACCGGAAAGATTTCCAATTGTTACCATTTTTTTGGCGAGTTCAAGTGCCTGTTCCCGATCTTTCATAAAGGCACCATTTCCGGTCGTGACATCAAGCACGATGCAGTCGCTTCCCGAGGCAAGTTTTTTGCTCATAACGGAAGACGCGATCAATGGGATGCTCTCGACGGTAGCTGTCGCATCGCGCAGGGCGTAGATTTTTTTGTCTGCCGGTGCAAGGTCCGCCGTCTGGCCATTGACACAGATGCCGGTTTCCTTTACGGCATCGAAAAAGGCGGCGGTCGAAAGATCGGTGTGAAAACCGGGAATGGATTCCAGCTTATCGATGGTTCCGCCGGTAAATCCCAGTCCGCGGCCACTCATTTTGGCAATCGGAATGCCGCAGGAGGCCGCAATCGGCCCAATGATAAGAGTTGTCTTGTCGCCAACACCGCCGGTACTGTGCTTGTCTACTTTAATGCCATCAATCGCGGAGAGGTCGTTGATCGTACCCGAATCGCGCATTGCCAGCGTCATCGTCGTCAGTTCGCGGTCATTTAACCCTTCATAACAGATGGCCATCAGCATGGCAGACATCTGATAATCCGGGATATCCCCCTTTGTAAAACCCTCGATCATACCACGGATGTTTTCATCGGAGAGTTCTTTCCCGTTTTTTTTATCGTGAATTAAATCTACAAATCGTTCCATAAGTAAACCTCCTTGCAAAGTCTTATAGAATCAAGTATAGCATATTTGGGGAAAATATGGTATACTTACTGTAACAATGTTTTGGGTTTGAGTTTTCGACCCAAATGACGAATTGCTTCGTTGCTTATGCAGTTTCCGCAATTCTACAAATATTACAAAGGAGTTTATTTATGTCAACATCATCAATTATCATTCTTGCAGCATTCGTGGTATATCTGCTCTTTATGATTGTTATCGGAGTATTTTCCATGAAGAAGACAAACAATACTGAGGATTATTTCCTGGGCGGCCGAGGATTAAATGGCTGGGTAGCTGCGCTGTCTGCACAGGCGTCCGACATGAGCGGATGGCTTCTTATGGGTCTGCCGGGATCCATTTATGCATTGGGAACCGGTCAGGCGTGGATCGCGATCGGTCTGTTCCTTGGAACCGTAGCCAACTGGCTTTTTATTTCCAAGAGACTGCGCCGCTATACGATCGTGGCAAACAATTCATTGACACTTCCGGAATTTTTGGAAAACCGTTATCACGATAAAAAACGAGTATTATTATTTATATCGTCACTTGTGATCGTTGTGTTCTTCCTCGTTTATACAGCATCTGCGCTGGCTTCCGGAGGAAAATTGTTTAGTTCTGTATTTGGCGTGGATTATCACGTCGCACTGGCAATCGGCGCAGGAGTTATCTTGATCTATACATTTCTTGGGGGATTTTTGGCGGTGTGCTTTACTGACTTCGTTCAGGGAATGCTGATGCTTGTAGGTCTTTTGGTCGTTCCCATCGTGGCGTATGGTCTTGTGAGCAGTGATTTTGCTCCGCAGCTGACAGCGACACTGAGCGGAACCGGCATTGCTTATGATGATTATTTGAGTTTGTTTTCCAATGGAGGAAAGCCATATACTTTTGTAGATATTATTTCCCAGCTGGCATGGGGACTTGGATATTGTGGTATGCCTCATATTCTCGTACGTTTCATGGCAGTGAAGAGTGAAAAAGAATTAAAGAAATCCAGTGTGATCGCGATTATCTGGGTAGCGATTTCACTTGTTGCCGCATGCTTTATCGGTGTGGTTGGAAGAGCTTTTCTTGGGGCAGACCAGATTCTTGGAACTGCCGGACAGGCATCTTCTGAGAGTGTATTTATCGAAATGATCAACAAAGTATTTACGCATCATCTTGGGGTGCCGTTTTTAGGAGGAATCTTCCTTTGCGGAATCCTTGCGGCAATCATGTCTACGGCAGATTCCCAGCTGCTTGTATGTGCATCCTCAGTGTCCAAGG
>FR894050.1:38120-39918 GCA_000434115.1 Roseburia sp. CAG:309
TGCTTGTGATTGCTGTGATCGCATTTTTCATTGCTTGGAATCCGGAAAGCAGTATTATGAATCTGGTATCGGATGCCTGGGCAGGTCTTGGTTCTGCGTTTGGTCCGATCGTAGTATGTTCACTGTTCTGGAAACGCACGAACTTTGCCGGAGCGGTAGCCGGTATTGTTTCCGGTGGCTTGACAGTACTGATCTGGGATTATATTCCATTGGTTGGCGGACAGACGATTGCGGCAGCGACAGGAATCTATTCCCTGCTTGTCGGATTCTTCATTAGTCTGGTGTGCATCGTGGCCGCAAGTCTTTGCACGAAAGCGCCATCGGAAGAAATTTTGGTCGAATTTAACAAAGTTAGCAGTGAAAATTTCGAATAATTTAACAAAATCTTAGGTTGATTTTTCGGGGCAAAAGGTATAAAATGACTAATGGTCGAAAAAGAATAAGTTACTTGAAAATTTTATACGTTGATTGGAGGATTTAAAATGGAAGAATATGGATATCTTTTATTTATCGCCATCGTACTGATTAGTACAAAATGCCTCGGTCTTGTGACAAAACGGTTCCACATGCCACAAGTAGTGGGGGCTCTTGTAGCCGGTTTGATTATCGGACCTGCCTGCCTGAATCTTTCGTCCATCATGCTGGTTGGAGAATCCAATTCTATGATTCACAGCCTTTCTGAAATTGGAGTTATCGTATTGATGTTCTCCGCCGGACTTGAGACAGACATACAGAAGTTGAAAAAGAGCGGACTTGCTTCGCTGGTGATCGCATTGCTCGGTGTTATCGTTCCTTGTGTCGGTGGTGCCCTGATCGCTCACTTTTTCACAGATTCCACGGGAATCACAGCAGAAGCTGCAATGTACCGCAATATATTTATCGGTGTTATCCTGACAGCGACTTCCGTTAGTATTACGGTGGAAACGCTTCGAGAGATGGGAAAACTCAGTACAGATGCCGGAAATGCAATTCTCGGTGCAGCCGTTATCGATGATGTCCTTGGTATCATTGCCTTGACGATCATTACAACACTCGGAGGACAGAATGGCGGCGGTGAGACCCCAAGTATCGGAATGGTTTTGTTAAAGATTTTGCTGTTCTTTGTTTTTGCTTTTGTGGTTGCCTTTGTATTTGGTAAATTGTATTATAAATGGACAGAAAATGCTGCTCCACAGAGAAGATACGGAATTATGGCACTTGCTTTCTGTTTGCTGTTTGCCTTTGCTTCCGAATATTTCTTTGGCGTAGCGGATATTACAGGTGCTTATGTTGCCGGTTTGGCGATTTCTGTAAGCCCTAAGATTGAATACATAAGTAAACGTGTAGAGACGGTTTCTTATATGTTCTTATCCCCGATTTTCTTTGCCAGCATCGGTTTGGAAGTAGTTCTTCCGAAAATGACAGGAAAGATCATCGTGTTCTCGGTACTTCTTTGTATCGTGGCAGTGATTAGTAAAGTAATCGGATGTGGACTTGGTGCAAAACTGATGAGATATACATCAAAAGAAAGCCTTCAGATCGGTGTCGGTATGATCTCACGTGGTGAGGTTGCACTGATCGTAGCCAGCAAAGGTATGGCGGTTGGTTTGATGTCACAGGATCTGTATGGACCGGTTATCATCACTGTAGTTATTACAACCATTGTTACACCAATTCTTTTGAAAGTGGTATTTAATGAGAAAGAAGACAGTGTGCCGCAGAAAGCAGCATAAAGAAAACTGCATAAGTTGTAACTATTCACGACTATATGTTTAAAAAAAGAAGCCTGCATGGAAATTGTACCGACCCCCAAAAGTTA
>FR894051.1:0-8559 GCA_000434115.1 Roseburia sp. CAG:309
CATATCGTAAACTTTACTGACATTCAGATGTATATTTATGACAAATGTCCACATGATGAATTGACGATCATTATGCGCCGTTATATGATGAAGATCGCAGAGTATATCGGAAAAGAGACGGGATGTCTGTCACTGATCACTGGAGAGAGCGTAGGTCAGGTAGCAAGCCAGACAATGCAGAGTCTGGTAGCAACCAATGCGGTCTGTACGATGCCGGTATTCCGTCCGGTCATTGCTTTTGATAAGCAGGACATCATTGATATTGCAGAAAAGATCAATACGTTTGAGACGTCGATTCTGCCATACGAAGACTGCTGTACAACCTTTGTGGCAAAACACCCGGTTACCAAGCCGGAACTGGAGCGCATTGAAAAATCCGAGACACATCTTTCGGAAAAAATTGATGAAATGTTTGAGACAGCGGTGACGACACGCGAGATCATAAAAGTTTCACCGGATTCGGAAGAATAAAAAACAGGGTGGGAGATTTGAAAAGAGGAAAAAAGAGCAAGAAAAAAGGACTGTATCTCTGAAAGATGCACAGTCCCCACATTGTACTTTTTGTTCCCCATAGACAGTCTCGATAAATTACCGAGACGATGTAACTTGATGTCTGATTAGACGATAAATGGCTGTAATTTCTCCAAGATCGCATCTACGTCATTTTCGCTATGGATGTTCAAGTCGATTGGCTTAGACAAGTCCAGACTGAAAATACCCATGATGGATTTTGCGTCGATTACATATCTTCCGGAAACCAAGTCAAATTCAGCATCAAACTTTGTTACTTCGTTTACAAATGCCTTTACTTTGTCAATGGAGTTTAAAGAAATTTTTACTGTTTTCATAATTTGTTCCTCCTTTTTTGAGATTTTTTTCTGGAAAGGAATTTCTTCCTTCATGTATTATAGTATTATGTCGCGCAAATTATGTCAATAGAAAAAATCAACCACAAGTATAGAAAATTAATCAAAAAATTGTGCAAAATGTAGAATGGAGGAAAACAACGACGATGAAAGTGGCGTTTTTGACCCTGGGATGTAAAGTGAATTTTTATGAAACGGAAAAGATGGAGGCAGATTTTGAAGCAAATCATGTGACGGTTGTTCCGTTTAAAGAAAAAGCGGATGTTTATATCGTGAACACTTGCACCGTTACCAATATTGCAGACCGAAAATCCCGCCAGATGCTTCACCGTGCCAGACGTCTGAATCCGGAGAGTATTGTCGTTGCGACGGGGTGTTATGCGGAAAGTGGGAAAGCACAGCTGGAAGACGATGACACCATCGATGTGGTATTTGCCAATCGTGACAAAGCATCGATCGCTTCGCAGGTTTTAGACTATGTGAAAGAACACCGCCCGTCATGGAAAGTGGAAGAAAATGGAAATGGCGATACGGGGTCACGGGAAAATGTTCATGAGAGCAGTCCGGTCGAGGAGCGCACGAGAAAATACATCAAAATTCAGGATGGCTGCAACCAGTTCTGTACGTATTGTCTGATTCCTTATGTGCGTGGCGGCGGACAGTTGAAGAGCCGTGAACAAGACGATGTCATTGAAGAAGTCAAAAAGTATGCGGCGCAGGGATTTAAAGAAGTGGTTCTCACGGGGATTCACTTGTCCTCCTATGGGGTAGACCGTTCTCCCTACAAGCAGTTTGTGGAACTAAAAGGACAGCCGTTGGTCGAATTGATGAAAAAAATGGATACGATTGACGGAATCGAGCGAATCCGCTTAGGGTCGCTGGAACCACGCATTATCTGCGATGAATTTTTGAATGAATTGAAAAAAGTAACCAAATTTTGCCCACATTTTCATTTATCCTTACAGAGTGGATGTGATACTACGTTAAAACGGATGAATCGGCATTATACAGCTGTAGAATACTTGGAAAAATGTGAGCAGATCCGCGGATTCTATGAGCACCCGGCGATCACAACCGATGTCATTGTCGGATTTCCGGGGGAAACGATTGAAGATTTTGAGACGACGAGAGCGTTTGTAAAAGAAGCGGAATTGGCAGATATCCACGTTTTTCCTTACAGCGAGCGAACCGGCACGAGAGCGGCGAAGATGGAAGATCAGGTGGAGGCACAGGAGAAACACCGCCGCAGTGAGATTCTGATTCGGGATGTCGAGCAATTGAACCAAGAGTACCGCAAGTATTTCATCGGTAAAGAAGTGACCGTACTTTTTGAAGAAATTCAGAAAATTGACGGAATGTCCTATCTTACCGGGCATAATGAGCGTTATGTGCGGTTTGGCGTCCCTGCTGAAACGACAAAATATGAAGAAAATCAGATGGTAACATTTGTGGCAGAGAAAGAAAATATTTTGTAAATTTCAAAAAATGGGTTGCGATTTTACCACACATATATTAAAATAAAAGTAATGTTTTGATGAGTACGGTGATAACAAAGGGAGTCTGAAAGGAGTAAGAAGAGAGAATGCAGCAAGAGAATGGCAACACACAATTATTTAAAGTAGACTTGGAAAAAGATTATGATGTACGTGAGATCATCGCTTCCGTATATGAAGCATTGACAGAAAAAGGATACAATCCGGTAAACCAGATCGTCGGTTATCTGATGAGTGGAGACCCGACTTATATTACCAGTCATAAAGGAGCTCGCAGTCTGATCATGCGTGCAGAGCGCGATGAGATCATCGAGTTGTTTTTGGAAGATTATATCGAGAATAATTTAAGGAAATAAGTGAATTGAGAATTATGGGACTTGACTATGGTTCTGTGACGGTAGGAGTGGCTGTCAGTGACGGACTTCTGCTTACGGCACAGCCCGTAGAAGTGATAAAGAGAAAAAGTGAGACAAAACTGCGTCAGACGCTGGCAAGAATTGAGGCGCTGATCGCAGAATATGAAGTGGAAAAAATCGTGCTTGGACTGCCGAAAAATATGAACAATACGTCAGGAGAGCGCGTTCAGAAAACAGAGGAATTCAAGGAAAAACTGGAAAAGAGAACCGGTTTGAAAGTGATCTTTTGGGATGAAAGGTTGTCAACCGTATCTGCGATGGAAGTGCTGAAAGAGGGCAATGTGCGCCGTGAAAACCGCAAACAATACGTAGATAAGATTGCCGCAACGTTTATTTTGCAAGGATATTTGGATTCTTTACAAAAGTAAAAAGGAGGAAACCATGGCAAACGATGGTACAATTATGCTCACCGCTGAGGATGGCAGTGAGGATGCTTTTTTTGTGTGGGAAAAAGCGGATATCGCCGGAAGACAATATTTGCTCGTATCCAATGTGGATCCGGCACAGGAAGAAAACGAAGAAGCAGATGACGAAGAGATTTCATTGATCTTGCGCGCGGTAGAGGAAGAAAATGACAGCGTACTGTATGATATTGTAGAAGACGAGGAAGAACTGCGCATTATATCAAAATATTTCGAAGAGTTATTGGAAGATGTTGAATTATCATAAAGAGAACAGAGAGGTGTAATTTTGAGTAAAAAAGTTAAAACAGGAAATGAGAGAGTACGTATTGTACCTTTGGGTGGTTTGGAACAGATTGGTATGAATATTACGGCTTTCGAGACAGAAGAAAGTATTATTGTAGTGGACTGCGGACTGGCATTCCCGGAAGACGATATGTTAGGAGTCGATCTGGTAATCCCAGATATCACATATCTGCAGGACAACAGAGATAAAGTAAAAGGATTTGTTATCACACATGGACATGAGGACCACATCGGAGCACTGCCATATGTCCTGAAAGAGTTAAATGTTCCGATCTATGCGACAAATCTGACAATGGCGATCATTGAAAACAAATTAAAAGAACACAATTTGATGGGTGTGACGAGAAGAAAGGTAGTATCGTATGGACAGTATATCAATCTCGGCGATTTCCGGATTGAATTTATCCGTACCAACCACAGTATTGCGGATTCCGCTGCCCTTGCCATCTATACACCGGCAGGTGTAATTGTTCACACCGGAGACTTTAAAGTGGATTATACACCGGTATATGGCGACAGCATTGACCTTGCCCGTTTTGGGGAACTGGGCAAAAAAGGGGTGCTTGCCCTGATGGCAGACAGTACCAACGTATTAAAACCGGGCTTTACGATGTCCGAGAGAACCGTTGGAAAAACATTTGACACAATCTTTGATGAAAATGAAAAGAGCCGTATTATCGTGGCTACCTTTGCTTCAAACGTAGACCGTGTACAACAGATCATCAATTCGGCGAGAAAGCACGGCCGTAAAGTGATCGTCGAAGGACGAAGCATGGTAAATATTATCAATACGGCAGTAGAACTCGGTTATATACAGGCCCCGGATAATATTATCATCAGTATTGAAGAGATGAAAAATTATACCGATGACCAGATCGTATTGGTAACGACCGGAAGTCAGGGAGAGGCGATGGCAGCCTTGTCACGTATTGCCGCTTCCATTCATCGTAAAGTTACGATCAAACCGGGAGATACCGTTATTTTTAGTTCCAACCCGATTCCGGGAAATGAAAAGAGTGTATCGAAGGTAATCAACGAATTGTCCATGAAAGGCGCAAAAGTGATTTTCCAGGATGCACACGTATCCGGACATGCCTGCCAGGAAGAATTGAAATTGATCTATTCGCTGGTACGTCCGAAGTTTGCGATTCCGGTTCATGGAGAATACCGTCATCTGTTACGTCATGGAGAACTGGCGCAGGAGATGGGCATTCCAAAAGAAAATGTTGTCATCATGAAATCCGGAAATGTACTGGAATTAAAAGAAGACAGTGCGAAAATTGTCGGCGAAGTGCAGGCACAGGGAATCATGGTAGACGGACTTGGTGTCGGCGACGTCGGAAATATCGTGCTTCGCGACCGTCAGCATTTGTCAGAAAACGGTCTGCTTGTTGTGGTACTGACGATGGAACGTGGTTCCGGACAGGTTCTTGCCGGACCGGACATCGTTTCACGTGGATTCGTCTATGTGCGTGAGGCGGAAAATCTGATGGATGAATGTCTGGAAATCGTAAATATTGCGCTGGAGCGACTGTTTGACCGTGGAATTACCGATTGGGGCAAGATTAAGTCCGAGATCAAAGACTCCCTCAATGATTTCCTCTGGAAAAAGACGAAGAGAAATCCGATGATCCTTCCGATCATTATGGAAGTGTAATAGGACAGGTAAAAATTGAAAAAATCCCCTTTGGGGAACCGTGATAGACAATGGCAGAAAGGAGGCGCGGCAGTATGACAGAAAAGTCGGAACGAAGAGGAACGACGGCATTGTTTTTGATCCGGGGAACCCTGATCTTTGTACTGAACCTCGTTTTGTACAGTATCGTTTTATTTGTGGCAGTCAATGCCTGCCGCGGCACCTATTCTTTTGCCAATGAAGTATTTGGAGACGTGATCGCAGAGGCACCGCCCGGTCATGACAAAAGTTTTGTGGTGGCAGAGTCGGACGACCTCTTTGCCGTGTCCAAAAATCTGGAATCCGAAGGACTTGTGGCAAATGCCTATTCCTTCTATATACGCCTGAAACTGTCGATGGGAAAAAAGAGCATTGTTCAGGCGAAAACGTATACGCTGAATACGAGTATGACGTATGATGAGATTTTAGACGAGATCGTAAAGGAAGTAAAATGATGGATGAACAGAGAGTAGAAGTGTATTTTGATTCACTTCGGCCGGATTATCCGGAATATTTAAATGCGTTGGAAAAAGAGGCACTTCGTACTGAGGTGCCTATTATTCGTCGTGCCACACGCGATGTCCTGCGGTATCTCCTGAAGACGAGAAAGCCCGCAAGAGTGCTGGAAGTGGGAACGGCGATCGGGTATTCGGCTCTGTTTATGCGGCATTGTCTGCCGGAAACATCGAAAATTACAACGATAGAAAAGGTAGAAATGCGTCTCGTAGAAGCAAGGAAAAATCTAGAAAAACATGACAAGACCGGCCAGATCGAATTGTTAGAAGGCGATGCGGTCGATGTGTTACAGCAGTTATGCGGCGAGGGAAACACATATGATTTTATCTTTATGGATGCCGCCAAAGGGCAGTATCTGAATTTTCTTCCGAATGTGATCACGCTGCTCGAACCGGGCGGGGTATTGATCTCGGACAACGTGCTGCATGACCGGGATGTACTGGAATCCCGCTTTGCCGTCACACGGCGCGACCGAACGATTCACGCGAGAATGCGGGAATATTTATATACGTTGACACATCATGACAAACTGGAAACCATCTGCCTGTCCGAAGGAGATGGTATGACGATCAGTACAAGAATGGAGGACGATGAAAATGAGAAATAAACCGGAAGTTCTGGCACCGGCCAACAGTCTGGAAGTGCTTAAGACAGCTGTAGAATACGGAGCTGACGCTGTTTATATCGGCGGAGAAATGTATGGTCTGCGTGCGAAAGCAAAAAACTTTTCTGCCGAAGATATGAAAAAAGGAATTGCTTATGCTCACGAGCGCGGGAAAAAAGTGTACGTCACAGCCAATATTACCGCCCACAATCGTGATCTCGAAGGGGTACGTGCTTATTTTCAGGAGTTAAAAGAGATTCGTCCTGATGCTCTGATCATTTCCGATCCCGGGGTGTTTACGATCGCGAAGGAAGTATGCCCGGAGATTGATATCCATATCAGCACGCAGAGTAACAATGTAAATTATATGACATTCCGTTTCTGGAAAGAGCAGGGAGCGACCCGTGTCGTGACAGCCAGAGAACTGTCATTGGAAGAAATTGGGGATATTCGTAAAAATATTCCGGAGGATTTTGAAATCGAAACATTTGTACATGGAGCGATGTGCATCTCGTATTCTGGAAGATGTCTTCTCAGTCATTATTTTACCGGAAGAGACGCGAACCTCGGAGCATGTACGCATCCCTGCCGCTGGAAATATTATATTATGGAAGAAAAACGGCCGGGAGAATTTCTGCCGGTAGAGGAAAACGAGCGGGGAACTTATATTTTCAATTCCAAAGATCTTTGCATGATCGAGCATATTCCGGAACTGGTAAAGGCGGGAATTGACAGCTTTAAGATTGAGGGCCGCATGAAGACGGCGCTTTATGTGGCAGTCGTTTCGCGGACATACCGGCAGGCGATTGATGATTATTTTGAGGATCCGCAAAAATATTTTGACAACATTCCGTATTATAAAAAAGAAATCGCAAAATGTACGTATCGTCAGTTTACGACCGGATTTTTCTTTGGGCCGACGACGCATGACAGCCAGATCTATGACAATAATACGTATGTGAAAGGGTATGAGTATCTCGGTACGATCCACGAAAGTCTGGAAGACGGCAAAGGGGTCTTTGAACAGAAAAATAAATTCTGCGTCGGTGACGAAGTGGAGATTATGAAACCGAATGGCGAAAACATTGTGACAAAAGTGATTGCGATGCAGGATGAAAAGGGTGAAAAGGTAGACAGCTGCCCACATCCGGGACAGCGGATCACATTGCAGACCGAATGTGCATTGCAGGAATATGATATTATCCGAAAGGAAAAAGAGGTGAGCGGCGATGAGTGTGAAGGCGGAAGTGCTTGCCATTCTTGAGGCAAATAGAGAAGAACACATTTCCGGGGAAGAACTGGCAGCCAGATTACAGGTTTCGCGGACTTCCATCTGGAAGGCGATCAAGGCTCTCCGCGAGGAAGGCTACGAGATTGAGGCGGCAAATAACCGCGGATACTGCCTCCCACAGACGAATGACTTGTTAAATGAAGAGGGAATTTCCTTATATTTAAAGGAACGGGCGGCAGGCTATCCCTTGGAAGTATATAAAATACTGGATTCTACAAACACAGAATGCAAGCGTCGTGTGATTGACGGAGCGCCACATGGACTGACCATTCTTGCCGAAGAACAGACTGGTGGAAAAGGCAGGCTGGGGCGTAATTTTTACTCTCCTGCGAAAACCGGAATTTATATGAGTATCCTTGTGCATCCGTCGTTTCAGGGAAACGATGCCATGCTGCTTACGACGGCAGCGTCGGTTGCGGTCTGCCGTGGTATTAAAGAGGTGCTTCACAAGGAAACCCAGATCAAATGGGTCAATGACATTTATCTTGATGGCAGAAAGATCTGCGGGATCTTGACCGAAGCCATTTCCAATTTTGAGATGGGAAAGATTGATTCGGCGATTGTCGGAATCGGCATCAATTACCGCACCGAGGATTTTCCGGAAGAAATCCGGGAGCGTGCCGGCTCATTGGAAAAAAATGGAGAACATATTCCGAGAAATCAGCTGGTGGCGGCGATTTTGAATGCGTTCTGGGAAATTTATGATACGTTAGGTTCGCGGGAATTTATCAAAGAATACCGGGAGAGATCGATGGTGATCGGGCAGCAGGTGCGGCTTCAGGAAAATGGAGAATGGAAAGAAGCGACGGCACTGGATATCGATGATAACGGCGGCTTGATCGTGCAGATGGAAGAGAACGACGGGACGACGAGTAAGAGAGTGCTTCAAACCGGAGAAATTACATTACGATTAAAAACGGGACTGCTATAAAAGCAGTCCCATTTCTATTCCCGCGAGGCAACGAGACAAGCGCGGACTTGTCTGAGTGTG
>FR894051.1:8716-16737 GCA_000434115.1 Roseburia sp. CAG:309
CTTTTTGGCTGCATCGTAAGGGATAACTGTCGTGTTTGGATAGGAAACACCATCGACGATCAGTTCCTTTACTCCTTTTTCTACATTGTTTGGATTTTCTACTTTTATCTGGTAGGTAACATCGCGGAATTTACGTGTAATATTAAATCCACCAAAGTCTGCCGGTACACAAGGGTTGATTGAAAGACCGTTTAAGGCAGGCTGTACACCGAGAATGTATTGGGATACATTCATAAATGTCCAGGCAGCCGTTCCGGTCAGCCAGCTGTTCTTAGCTTCACCAAAGAATTTGGCATCTTTTCCGGCAATCATCTGGGAATATACATAAGGTTCCGTACGATGGATCTCGCTGATATCCTCTAAGTAGGCAGGACATGTCTTCTGGTAGATCTCAAAAGCACGGGTGCCTCGGCCAATCTGTGTCTCTGCGGCAGAGATCCAAGGATTGTTGTGACAGAAAATACCGGCATTTTCTTTGTATCCCGGCGGATAAGAAGAAATCTCACCAAGATTCAGATAATATTTGGTATAAGCTGGCTGCAAAAGGACGATCCCGTATTTGGTATCCAGTTTTTCTTTTACGGAATCCAGCGCTTTTTCTGCCATGCCGTTTTCCACACCGACACCGGCAAGAACACAGAATCCCTGTGGCTCGATATAGATCTGGCCTTCTTCGCATTCTTTCGAACCAACCTTTTTGCCTGCGGCATCGTAAGCACGGATGAACCAGTCGCCATCCCAGCCGTCTTTCTCGATCGCAGCGGTCATATCGGCAATTTCTTTCTTTGCGCGGTCAGCTTCGTCGTTTTTGCCAAGAGCCTCGCAGAGGTCAGCATATTCTTTTCCGTATTTGACGAACATACCGGCGATAAATACCGATTCTGCCACCGGACCATCGCTTGGACCAAAAGTTTGGAATGATTCGCCGGGTTCTTTCGAGAAGCAGTTTAAGTTCAGACAGTCATTCCAGTCGGCACGTCCGATCAATGGAAGATTGTGCGGGCCTTTGTGGTTTACAATATAATCAAACGAACGGGTCAAATGTTCGAATAATGTCGTAGCAACCGACATATCATTGTCGTAAGGAACCATTTCATCCAAAATACTGTAGTCGCCGGTCTCACGGATATAAGCGGAAGTTCCGGCAATCAGCCACAATGGGTCATCGTTGAAACCGCTTCCGATATCACTGTTTCCTTTTTTGGTCAACGGCTGATACTGGTGGTAAGCACTTCCGTCCTGGAACTGTGTCGAGGCGATATCGATAATACGTTCTCTTGCACGGTCCGGAATCAGATGTACAAACCCGAGAAGATCCTGACAGGAATCACGGAATCCCATACCACGTCCGATACCGGATTCATAATAAGAAGCGGAACGGGACATGTTAAATGTAACCATACATTGATACTGGTTCCAGATATTAACCATGCGGTTCAGTTTCTCGTCCTGAGACTGTACGGTGTATTTGGAAAGGAGATCTTCCCATGTTTCATTCAGATGTTTCAATGCATCTGCTACCTGGGCATCCGTCTGATATTTGCTGAGCAGTGCTTTCGCAGGTGCTTTGTTGATTACATTTGGAGCTTCAAATTTTTCTTCCACCGGATTCTCACAATATCCGAGAACGAAGATCAGAGATCTGCTTTCGCCCGGAGCCAGTGTGATATTGATCTGATGGGAACCAATCGGATACCATCCGCTTGCAATTGAATTTGTCGCTTTTCCGTCTTCTACGACTTTCGGATTGGTAACGCCGCGGTAAGCACCGAGGAAATCGTCGCGGCTTGTATCAAAGCCATCAATGTCTGCGTTGACCGAATAAACGGCGTAATGATTCCGGCGCTCGCGGTATTCTGTTTTATGATAGATCGTCGAACCGATTACTTCTACTTCTCCGATATTTAAGTTACGCTGGAAGTTTGTCATATCATCCATCGCATTCCAGAGACAGAACTCCAGATAGGAGAACAGGGTAAACGTTTTCGTTTCTTTGCTGTCATTAGTCAAAACCAGCTGATTGATCTCACATGGATCGGAAACGGGAACAAAAGCAAGAAGAGATGCTTTCAAGCCGTTTTTCGCGGATGTGATCTTTGTGTATCCCATACCGTGACGGCATTCATACGAATCCAAGTCAGTCTTTACCGGCTGCCATCCCGGATTCCACACACAATCCCCTTCTTTAATATAGAAATATCGTCCGCCTTCATCATTTGGAATGTTGTTGTAACGATATCTTGTCAGACGGAGAAGTTTTGCATCTTTATAGAAGCTGTAGCCGCCACATGTGTTGGATATCAAAGAGAAAAAGTCTTTGCTTCCCAGATAGTTGATCCACGGAAGTGGAGTTCTGGGTGTTGTAATAACATATTCCTTGTTTTGATCATCAAAAAAACCAAATTTCATATGGAACCTCCTTCATTTTTGTAAAATCTTTATGAAAAATTCTACGAAAACGATTTCGCGATAAGTACATTATATCGGATATTTGAAAGAATTGCAAGAACTGTTTTGTAACTTTTGAACAAAAAAATAAAAAAATGTATTGACTATTTGTGAAATGTGTGATAATCTTAAGCTACGAAAACGATTAAGGAAGATGTGAGGGATGGCAATGGTATCGATGAAAGATATCTCGTCCAAATGTCACGTTTCTATAGCAACAGTTAGTAAGGCATTAAATAATCGAGGCGACATTAGTGATGAGACCAAGGAAAGGATTTGCCGGGTGGCAAAAGAACTTGGATATTTGCCTAACTCCTCCGCAAGAGCGTTGAAGACGAATCGTACTTATAATATCGGAGTGCTTTTCGTAGACAAAGCAAATTGTGGCTTGACACATTCCTATTTCTCCCACGTGCTGGACAGTTTCCGGCGGGGGGCAGAAGAGGAAGGGTATGACATTACATTTATAAGTCAACATGCCGGTAAAAACAATTTATCGTATTACGAACATAGCAAGTACCGAGGCGTTGACGGAGTGGTGATTGCCTGTGTGGATTTTGAGGATGAGGCGATTTTGGAACTGGTAAACAGTGAAATACCTGTTGTGACGATTGACTATTCATTTCATAATAAAAGCAGTATCTTATCTGATAATGTAACAGGAATGGAAGAAATCGTTCAGTATGTTGTCGGTATGGGGCATCGGGACATCGCTTACATACATGGTGCAGATTCCGGTGTAACAGAACATCGACTTCGCAGTTTCTATCGGACGATGAAAGATTTACATGTTCCGGTAAGAGACGAATGGGTGCGCGAAGGTGTCTATCATGATCCTGAGAGTGCAGCCAGAATAACAAATGAATTATTAACGCTAAGTAATAGACCGACGTGTATCATTTATCCAGATGATTTCGCTTGTGTTGGTGGACTTAATGAAATCGAGAGCCAGGGATTATCCGTACCGGATGACATTTCGGTAGTCGGATATGACGGGCAGAGAATCTCGCAGGTGATCGAACCAAGATTAACCACCTACAAGCAGAATACAGAGGACCTTGGGAGGTTAGCGGCACGAAAGTTAGTGGAAGCCATTGAAGAACCCAAAACTTCATTGACCGAACGGCTGGTCGTGCAGGGCGAGTTGATACAAGGAAGATCTGTGAAGAGGCTTTAGTAATTATACAGAAACCATTCACAAACAAAAATTAAGGATTAGGAGGAATGATTTTTATGAGGAAAAAATGGTTAGCTTTAGCTCTTTCATTAACAATGGTAGCAGGATGTCTTACAGGATGTGGTGGATCGGATTCTACAACATCAAACACAAACAGCGGAAGCAGCAGTAATGATTCTGCAAAAGTTGAAACGCTTGCTGATGGCGGTGGAAAAGTATTGAACATTTATGTTTGGAATAATGAATTCAGTTCACGTTTCGAAAAATACTATCCGAACTATGATAAGAGTACAAAATCAATCGGAGATGTAAAAGTAAACTTCATTCAGAATGCAAATGAAGGAAACAACTATCAGGACAAACTGGATGCAGCATTGAAAGCTCAGGATTCTGCAAGCGCAGATGACAAAGTAGATATGTTCCTTTGTGAGATGGACTATGTTAACAAGTACACAAATACAGACAAAGCTTTAGATGTAAAAGCACTTGGTTTGACAGATGAGGACATGTCACAGATGTATGACTACACAAAACAGGCTGCGACAGGAGTTGATGGAGTTCTCCGTGGAGTATCATGGCAGGGTTGCCCGGGTGGATTCGTTTACAGACGTTCTTATGCAAAACAGATCTTCGGAACAGACGATCCGGCAAAGATTCAGGAGCAGTTGAGCGACTGGGATAAATTCGATGCAGCAGCAGCTACTGTAAAAGAAAAATCCAAAGGCAAGATCACAATGCTTTCCGGTTTTGATGATGCACTTCGTGTATTTTCTAACAACGTAAGCCAGAAATTTGTAAGCGATGACAAGACTCTTCAGTTGGATTCCAGCATCGAAAACTGGATTGACAAGACAAAAGAGTACACAGATAACGGATACAACAAGAAAACATCCTTGTGGGCAAAAGACTGGACCGCAGGAATGGGTAAAGATGGTAACGTATTTGGTTACTTCATGCCAGCTTGGGGCATTAACTTCTCCATGGCAGAAGGTTCCGGAGCTAAGAAAAACGACGATGGAACATTTGAAGCAGGCGGAAGCTATGGCGACTGGGCAGTATGTACAGGACCACAGTCCTTCAACTGGGGCGGTTCCTTCATCTGTGGTGCTGCAGGCACAGACAACGCAGCACTTGTAAAAGACATCATGCAGAAACTTTGCTGCAATCAGGACATCATGTACAACATCAGCAAAGATACTCAGGACTTTGTTAACAACAAAGCAGCAAATGAGCAGTTGAAAGAAAAAGGCGTAACATCTGATTTCCTTGGTGGACAGTCACTCGTAGAGACACTTTCCGCAGCAGCTGACAAGATTGACTGCAGCAACGTATCTCCTTACGATCAGGGTTGCATCGAGAACTTGATGACAGCTATGAAAGACTACTACAATGGCAAATGCTCAAAAGACGAAGCAATTGCAAACTGGAAGAAACTTGTTACAAAACAGTACCCGGCTTTGAAAGCAGAGTAATAGTAAAGTAACTGATAAAATGATGAGTGGGGCAGGAAAGTGCCTGCCCCACTTTTTCTTTACAAAAAAGCAGGTGGAAAGGGGGATTTTAAGATGAAATACCAACGCCCTCATAAATTGAAATACGGAAAATGGGGTCTCATTTTCATATTGCCATTCTTTATCGCTTATGGCATCTTCAATTTATATCCGTTGATTATGACGTTTTATAACAGCTTTTTCTCAAAGTATGAGGATTTGTTTGATACCGTAGTACAATTTGTAGGATTTGATAATTATGTAAAAGTGTTTACAGAAGGACAGATTCTGAAGTATTTCGGTAATACATTTTTACTGTGGTTACTCGGATTTATCCCACAGATTTTGATTTCCTTATTATTTGCTTCCTGGTTTACGGATTTGAGACTTAAATTAAAGGGAACAGGAGCAGTAAAAGTTATTTTGTATCTGCCAAATATGTTGATGGCATCATCTGTAGCCGTATTGTTTGCAACGTTGTTTGCAGTAACCGGTCCGGTAAACCAGTTATTTGGCACAGCATTTAATTTCCTGGAAGATGAGTGGAGTATCCGCCTTCTGATCGCATTTATTAACTTTATTATGTGGACAGGAAATACGACAATTCTTTTGATGGCAGGTATCATGGGAATTGACCCGGCACTGTATGAAGCATCTTCCATTGATGGAGCCAGTGCAGGACAACAATTTAAGAAAATTACGCTTCCAATGTTGAAGCCGATTATGTTATATGTAATGGTAACTTCCATGATCGGTGGTTTGCAGATGTTCGATATTCCTAACCTTTTGGTGAAAAATGGTGGACCAAACGAGATTGCAAAGACCGTTGTTATGGACATCAGTAACGGAATCAGCGGTTCCGCAGACGTCGGATTTGCTGCAACAGAGTCCGTTGTATTGTTCTTTGTAGCAGGTATCATCGGAATCTTCTTATTTAAACTGATGGAAAGTGATGATGACAAAGAAGCGAGAGCAAATAAAAAAGCACAGAAAAAAGCATTGAAAAATGCGAAGAAGGGAGCGTGACGATATGGCATCAGTTCATGATGATATTGCCAGAGGTGCAGAATTGACAGCACAGGAAAAGCGCGGACATCGTATCTTGATTTTCCGTCGTATCGTTGCTTACGTTGTGCTGATCTTAGTTTGTGTTATAGCACTTTTCCCGTTTGTTACTCTTTTGATCAACTTGACAAAAGACCATGCGACATTGACAAGTACATTTAACCTGATTCCTGGTTCCAACTTTATGACGAACTTGAAAAATGCGTTAAATGATCCGAATAAACCGGTTATTCAGGCGATGGGAAACAGCTTTATCGTCGCAGTTATTACCTGTGTGGGAAGTGTATATATCGCAGCCCTCACAGCATATGGGTTATATGCGTATGATTTCCGCTTGAAAAAAGCAGCGTTTATCGCAATCATGTTTGTCCTGATGGTACCTACCCAGGTATCTGCACTTGGATATGTAGACCTTGTAAAATCCGTAGGATTGTACAATCATCTTCTTCCGTTGATCTTCCCTACTCTCGCGGCACCGGGTGTATTCTTCTTTATCAAGCAGTATATGGAGAGTTCCCTGCCGATGGAGATCGTAGAAGCCGGTCGAATCGATGGTGGACACGAATTTTACATCTTTAACTTTGTGGCTATGCCGATCTTGAAACCGGCAATGGCAGTACAGTTGATCTTCCAGTTTGTAGCATCTTGGAACAACTACTTCCTTCCACAGCTGTTGATGGATACCAACAGCAAAAATGCAACACTTCCACTTGTTATCGCCGGCCTCAACGCTGAGGCAAATGGTAACTTTGACTTAGGTAAAGTATATATGGTACTTGGTGTCGCAATCATTCCGTTGATCATCGTATACCTCTGCTTATCAAAGTTCATCATCCGTGGTGTAGCACTTGGATCTGTAAAAGGTTAAACAGCGAATTCTTTTGTAAAAATAAATAACTATGTTGTGAATGGAGCCGCTCTGTAGTCGTTAAGCAGAGTGGCTCTTTTCACGTTTTCTTTTTTATGGCATAAGATAAATAACAGGAGAGTTTTGCAAAGTGAGAGGCGAAAAGATATGAAACGTTTATTGTATGGTCTTGGAGCAGCAGCCCTTTTGGGGCTCATCGCATGGCAGTGGGCGGAAAATAGTTCTACAAAAGTAGAAAACGTAGCGGTGACGGGGCCGCAGCCGGCAGAGAAAGTTGCTTACGTGACATTTGACGACGGACCCAGCGAGATTACACCGGATATCCTCGATACGTTGAAAAAATATGATGCGAAAGCGACTTTTTTTCTGATCGGTGAAGAAATCACAAAAGAGAGGGAGGAGATTGTAAAGCGTGAGATCAAAGAAGGCCATAGTGTCGGAGTACATACGTATTGTCATAAAAAAGACGAAATGTATTGTAATAAGGAATACTTCTGGAATGATTTTGAAAAATGCAAGACAAGGATCGAGGAGGTAATCGGAAAGCCGGTTTCTCTGCATCGTTTTCCGTGGGGGAGTAACAACGGTTATGTGTGTCCGCTCGTGGATGATCTGATGAAAGAATTGCAAAAAAAGAAGATTACGAGTTTTGACTGGAATGTATCGGGTGAGGATTCGATTGCTGTGGGAGTTCCGATGGCAAGCATCTACCAAAATGTAAAAAAAGATCTGGATAAATATGATAATCCTATTATCCTGCTCCATGATTCCAACACGATGAAAAATACAGCGGCTGTATTACCGGAAATCCTTGAAATGATCAAGGAAAAAGGGTATCGGTTTGATACGTTAGCCAGCCGCGAAGGGTACGTATTTCCAAAAAGCTGGCGATAAGAATTCAATAACAAAATGATTAAAAAGATTAAATAAATATAAAATTGAGAAATTTTCTTTACAAGCGAAAAATTTTTTT
>FR894051.1:16765-19783 GCA_000434115.1 Roseburia sp. CAG:309
TATACTGTTACAGCAATTTAGAAAAATAAAGGAGGCACACACATGAAAGACATGACAAAGGGATCCCCGATCCGCTTGATCTTAGGCTTTGCGATTCCGCTTTTTTTCGGAATGTTGTTTCAGCAGTTTTACAATTTGGTTGATATGATCATCGTTGGACGATTTTTAGGCGCATCGGCTCTCGCGGCAGTGGGTGCCACCGGTTCGATAAATTTTATGATCATCGGTTTCTGCATGGGAGTGTGCAATGGTTTTGCCATCCCGGTTGCCCAGAAATTCGGAGCAAAAGATGAAAAACAGCTGCGGTATTATGTGGCAAACAGCGTCTGGCTGTCGATCATTTTTGCTGTTGTAATGACGGTCGCTGTCAGTCTGCTCTGCCGCAATATTTTGGTGTGGATGGATACCCCGGCCGATATTTTTGACGCATCTTACGCCTATATTATTGTTATTTTCATCGGAATCCCGGTTACTTACCTTTATAACCTGCTTTCCGGTATTATGCGTTCTCTCGGCGACAGCAAGAGTCCGCTTATCTTTTTGGTGATCTCGTCCGTGTTAAATATCGCGTTTGACGTTATCGCCATCGCCGGGCTGCACCTTGGGGTTGCCGGTGCTGCGGGCGCGACCGTGCTGGCGCAGGCAATCTCCGGCGTATGCTGTCTGGTCTATCTGATCAAGAAGTTTCCGATCCTCCGCGTGCATGGCGAGGAATGGAGATGGCGCGGGCGCTTTGTGGCGAGACTTTGCAGCATGGGAATCCCGATGGGACTCCAGTATTCAATCACCGCGATCGGAAGCGTGATCTTGCAGACAGCGGTCAATGGTCTGGGTTCGGTCGTTGTCGCATCCATGACTGCCGGTGGAAAGCTGAGCATGTTTTTTTGCTGCCCATTTGATGCCTTTGGCTCGACGATGGCAACGTATGCCGGACAAAATCTCGGCGCCGGAAAACTGGACCGTGTTACTAAAGGAATGGTGCAGTGCAGTTTTGTGGCAGCCGGTTACAGCGTCGTCGCCGCCATTGTCATGATCTTATTTGGAAAGAACTTTGCCCTGCTTTTTGTGGATTCTACAGAAGTAGAAATAATAAGAAATGTGGCAAAACTTTTGATCATCAATAGTTTGTTCTTCATCCCGCTGGCACTTGTCAATATTATTCGTTTTGCCATCCAAGGACTTGGTTTTGGAAAACTTGCCATCTTCGCCGGCGTGGCAGAGATGGTCGGACGAAGCATCGTTGGTTTCGGATTTGTAGCACGCTTTGGTTTTGTGGCAGCCTGCCTCGCCAGTCCGATTGCCTGGATTCTTGCGGATATTTTCCTGATTCCGGCTTATGCTTACTGCATCCGGAAATTAAGACCGATAATTCAGGAAAAAAAGGAATAAAAGGGTTGTCGTATGGCGGTTATTTTTGTATAATAGTTTCATGATATCCGGGGCAAAATGGAATTGTGCCAGCATGCCGGCATTTTGCCCCTGGAACCCGCAAAAGTGAAAAGTTTCAGAATGGAGAAGAGAGATTATGAAATTATTAGAAGAACGTATTCGTAAAGACGGTATTGTGAAAGAGGGCAATGTTTTAAAGGTTGACAGTTTTTTGAATCATCAGATGGACACAGATCTGTTTAATGAGATGGGAAAAGAATTTAAACGGCTGTTTGCGGACAAGCCGATCAATAAGATCCTAACGATCGAGGCATCGGGGATCGGCATTGCGTGCATCGTGGCACAGCATTTTCATGTGCCTGTCGTATTTGCCAAAAAATCACAAAGTATCAACATTGACGGAGACGTTTATTCTACAAAGATAGAATCGTTTACCCATAAGAAAGTTTACGATGTTATCGTTTCCAAAAAATATATCGGAAAGGACGATCATATCCTTTTGATCGACGATTTCCTTGCCAATGGCTGTGCCCTGGAAGGGTTGATCGACCTGGTGCAGAGTGCCGGAGCGACGGTTGAAGGAATCGGTATCGCGGTGGAAAAAGGGTTCCAGGAGGGCGGTAAGAGAATTCGTGAAAAAGGGGTTCAGCTGGAATCTCTCGCAATCGTAGACGCGATGGACAGTAAAACCGGTGAGATCACGTTTCGATAAAAATTTTGGAGGAGAATACAATGAATAACGATAAGAGCATGGAAAATATTTACAAACTGGATGGAAAAGTGCCGGTTGGTAAAGCCATTCCGTTTGGTTTGCAGCATATATTGGCGATGTTTGTGGCGAACATTGCTCCTATTCTGATCGTTGCAGGTGCGTGTGGTCTGTCGGCGGCACAGACGACCAATCTTGTCCAATGTGCGATGATGATCGCGGGCATCGGCAGTTTGATCCAGCTTTTTCCGCTTTGGAAGATTGGATCCGGTCTCCCGATCGTAATGGGAATCAGTTTTACATTTGTCAGTATCTTTTGTGTAATCGGACCCGAATACGGTTACGGAAGTGTCGTTGGTGCGGTACTGGTCGGTGGTCTTGTCGAGGGTACACTGGGACTCTTTGCCAAATACTGGAGAAAGATTGTATCTCCGATCGTGGCGGCAAGTGTCGTTACAGCAATCGGTTTTTCCCTTCTTTCTGTTGGTGCGGCTTCGTTTGGCGGCGGTTCCGGGTCACCGGATTTTGGTTCCTGGAAAAATCTTTTGCTGGGCTTTATCACATTGCTTGCCTGTCTGCTTTTCCAGATTTTTGCCAAATCCTATTTTAAACAATTATCGGTGTTATTTGGTCTTGTTGTTGGCTATATTGTGGCTGCCTGCATGGGTGTCGTCAATTTTTCCGCATTGAAAGAGTGCGGAATTATTGCGATCCCTCGTTTTATGCCATTTACCCCGGAATTTCATGTTGGACCGATCGTGACGGTCATCCTGATTTTCCTTGTCTCTGCGACGGAGACAATCGGAGATACGTCCGCCCTCGCCGCTTCGGCATTGAACCGCGAAGTGACCGATAAAGAGATCACCGGTTCGATCGCCTGTGACGGATACATCAGTTCTCTTTCGGCGTTGTTTGGCTGT
>FR894052.1:0-158 GCA_000434115.1 Roseburia sp. CAG:309
TCCGAAAAAGTGACAAGACAGCTCAATATGTCGTGGGGCGTCACCCCGGTTTTATTGGAAGAAAAACAGGAAGTATTTGAACTTTTTGATTATGCAACGGAAGAATGCCTCAAACAGGGATTCTTATGCAAAGGCGATGTGGCGGTATATACATCGGG
>FR894052.1:168-12159 GCA_000434115.1 Roseburia sp. CAG:309
CGGGGGTTCCAGTAGGAATTTCCGGCACAACAAACATGATAAAAGTACAGAGAGCATAACAAAGGTTGACAATGTCGAAAAATGTGTGGTATGATATATGCGTGAAACTTTCAGGGTCATATCCTGGACCCAATACAACCAGGTTAAATATGAAAGAAAAGAGGTCAGAGTAAAATGGCAAACATCGATTTGAGCAAGTATGGTATCACAGGTGCAACTGAGATTGTGTACAATCCTTCTTATGAAGATCTGTATAAGGAAGAGACCAATCCGGCATTGGAAGGTTATGAAAAAGGCCAGGAAAGTGAACTTGGCGCAGTGAACGTTATGACAGGTATTTATACCGGACGTTCCCCTAAAGACAAGTACATTGTAATGGATGAGAATTCAAAAGACACAGTATGGTGGACTTCTGATGAGTACAAAAATGATAACCATCCTGCATCACAGGAAGCTTGGAAAGCAGTGAAAGAGCTTGCAGTAAAAGAATTGTCAAATAAGAGACTTTTCGTAGTAGATGCATTCTGCGGAGCAAACCATGACACACGCATGGCTGTTCGCTTTATCGTAGAAGTGGCTTGGCAGGCACATTTCATCAAAAATATGTTTATCCAGCCAACAGCAGAAGAGTTGGAAAACTTTGAGCCAAACTTTATCGTATACAATGCATCCAAAGCAAAGGTTGAAAATTACAAAGAACTCGGATTGAATTCTGAGACAGCTGTAATGTTCAATATCACAAGCCGCGAGCAGGTTATCGTAAATACATGGTACGGCGGAGAAATGAAGAAAGGTATGTTCTCTATGATGAACTACTATCTTCCATTGCAAGGTATCGCTTCCATGCACTGCTCCGCAAACACAGATATGGACGGAAAGAACACGGCAATCTTCTTCGGACTTTCCGGAACAGGTAAGACAACATTGTCCACAGATCCAAAACGTCTCCTTATCGGTGATGACGAGCATGGCTGGGATGACAATGGTGTATTCAACTTCGAAGGCGGCTGCTACGCAAAAGTTATCGACTTGGACAAAGAGTCTGAGCCGGACATCTACAATGCGATCCGCAGAGACGCTCTTCTTGAGAACGTAACACTTGACAAAGACGGAAAGATTGATTTTGCAGATAAGAGCGTAACAGAGAATACTCGTGTATCTTATCCAATCGATCACATTGAAAATATCGTTCGCCCAATTTCTTCTGCACCAGCAGCGAAGAACGTAATCTTCCTGTCAGCAGATGCATTCGGCGTACTTCCACCGGTATCGATCCTTACACCGGAGCAGACAAAATACTACTTCTTGTCAGGATTTACAGCAAAACTTGCTGGTACAGAGCGTGGAATCACAGAGCCAACTCCTACATTCTCCGCTTGTTTCGGACAGGCATTCCTCGAGCTGCATCCTACAAAATATGCAGAAGAGCTCGTTAAGAAAATGGAGAAGAGCGGAGCAAAAGCTTATCTCGTAAATACAGGATGGAACGGAACAGGAAAACGTATCTCCATCAAAGATACACGTGGTATCATCGATGCAATCCTCAGCGGAGACATCGCGAAAGCACCTACAAAGACAATTCCTCACTTCAACTTTGAAGTACCTACTGAATTGCCGGGTGTAGATCCAGCAATCCTTGATCCTCGCGATACTTACGCAGATGCTTCCGAATGGGAGACAAAAGCTTTGGATCTTGCAGACAGATTCATCAAGAACTTCGCAAAATACGAAGGAAATGCAGAAGGTAAAGCATTGGTACCTGCAGGACCACAGAAATAAGTTGTATAAACAACGAGACACGCAACAATAAAAAGATCACCCACACCGTGCGTGTAAACAACGAGACACGCAACAATAAAAAGATCACCCATATCGTGCTTGCACGAAATATGGGTGATCTTTTTATTGTTATGTGACGACTGTCACGATGATGAGCTCCGTGAGGAGCGAAGAATGCGTGTCGAGTTGTTGGGAGGAAGAAGGGAGGGATGTGACGACTGTCACGATGATGAGCTCCGTGAGGAGCGAAGAATGCGTGTCGAGTTGTTGGGAGGAAGAAGGGAGGGATGTGACGACTGGGGCTGGCGCGGAGCCCCAAGCTCCCCAACCCCATAAAAGGAGGAAACCAACATGCGTTTAGATAAATATTTAAAAGTATCCCGTCTCATCAAGCGCCGTCCGGTGGCAAATGAAGCCTGCGACGCAGGAAGAATACTTGTCAATGACAAAGTGGCGAAAGCTTCGTTAAATGTCAAGCCGGGAGACGTGATCGAGATTCAGTTTGGAGACAAGACGACAAAAGTAGAAGTTCTTCGTGTCGAAGAGACGTATAAGAAGGACGAAGCAAAAGAATTGTACAAGTATTTGTAAAAAAATGGGGATAGCAATCCCTGAATAACCATGTACTTTTATATGCCTGCCTCCGCGCAGGCATATTTTTTGCTAAACCGGCATAAGTTAGGGAAGAAAGGGAGAAAGGATGGACGGGAGTAAATGGAAAGTCAGGAAAAGCGCCAGGAGCCTCATTTTGATACTCACCATATCGTGCTGAAAGAGCGGAAAAGTGCTACGCTTACCGGAGTGAAAGAAGTTCTTTCGTTTGACAGTGAAGAAGTGCAGCTTGATACGATCCGCGGGCATCTTGCGATAAAGGGGAAAGATCTGCATGTGCGGCGGCTGACATTGGAACGGGGAGAGGTCGATATTGATGGTACTTTTGATGAATTAAAATATTCCGATCCTCATACGATGAACGACACCAAGAGCTTTCTGGGAAGGCTGTTTCAATAACCGATGGAACTGATCCGGGGACAGATGGTATTTCTGGCAGGCTCGGTGGTGAGCGGGTTTGCTGTCATGGGATGTTATGAGATCGTGCGTGTGCTGCGTGGTTTGTTTCATTTAAAAACCATAGGAAAATTTATTCTGGATACGATCTATTTTTTGGTGGCAGCAGTGCTGGTATTCCAGATGGTATTTTTGTGCAATTATGGGACGCTGCGGATTTTTTTTGGCATCGCTTTTGTACTGGGAGCGGCGGCCTGTCATGTCGTGCTGGGGAGAAGTGTGTCGACTGGTATTCTTCGGGTGATTTGGGGAATACGCCGAAAAATAATACAACCATGCGTTCGAAAATGTAAAAGATTACTAAAAAAATGAAAAAGACCAAAAAAAAACCTTGATATTTGTGGGAAAAGGCTATATAATAAAAACACATTAGTCTACAGGGTTAGAAAAATAGTACAGTTGTAGAACAAATGAACGGATTGAGAAAAGAAAAGTAAGAAAAGTTATTAAAATGTGGGCGTATTCGCTCCAGAATGGAGAAATGAATGAAAAAAAGGAAAAAGAAGCCAAACCGTACCGGGTTGTACTTGGTCATGACGGTTGTTCTTTTGTTCTGTGCAACGCTGGGAATCCACAGCATTTCTCTTCGCGCTACCTGTAGTTCCCTCCAAGAGCAGAAAACGGAGTTGGAAGCGAAGAAAAGTGATCTGGAAAAAGAAGCAAAAAGCATCGAAGAACAGAAGAAGTACATGCAGACAAATGAATACATTGAAGAAATGGCCAGAGAAAAGTTTGGTCTGGTCTATGATGATGAAATCGTATTCAAAGCAAAGTAGAATCGTGTCGAAAAGTTTTTTTGACACGGTTCTTTTTTTGACAACATTCGAGCCGCTTATTCGTTATACTTAACGTTACGAATGAAAGCAAAGGAAAGGAGCGAGCGGTGAGATGAATGGCGCTGTGTCGAAAAAACGTTGGCTGATGGAGATTGGAATCGGATTTATGCTGGGGAGAGTGTGGGTATTTTCCATCAACCCCTTTGGATTGGCATATTTGTGTGCATCCGGAGTGTATCCGGCAGGAAGAGGGCTGGTCTTTCTTTCTGTTCTGGCAGGCTTTATCACCAAAGCGAAAGGACTGGACTTCCTACATTATATCATGATGACGGGGCTGCTTTGGTTTGTACAGAAGATTATGAAAAAAGTGGATGGCAAAGAGGGGAGCTGTCAGGCAGTGGCGGTGATCGGCGGGATCCTGAACGTGGTATTGGCGGTGACGACGGGATTTCTGCAACATGGCACTACAAGTGTAGTATTTACGGCGGCGCTGGAAAGCATTTGTCTGATCGCGTTTGCTTATGTGATGCAGTGGGGACTGCGCTTCCTTTTATATGAAGACTGGGAACGGGAACTCAGTAACGAAGAAATGATCAGCGTTCTGGTGCTTGCGGCATTGAGTATTTACGGGATACCGAGGCTGTTTGACGGCGTTTTGTCGCTGGTGGAGACACTGAGTTATCTGCTGGTGCTTTTTGCCGGCTATCGGTACGGTGCGGCAGTCGGTGCGATGGCGGGAGCGGTAGGAGGTATCTTGTCAGTTGCCGGTGGAAGTGATATGATATTGATAGGAGTTTATTGTGTGCTCGGGATTACCGTTGGCGTTTTCCGAGAAATTGGCAGAGTCGTCAGCGCGCTTACGTTTGTGGCGGCAGGGATCGTTTTTGCGTATGTCATCCGCGACGAAGTACTCGGAATTGTCGAATTGCGGGGAATGGTGTCGGCTGTCATTGTATTTTTGGCAGTTCCGCGGGAACTGGTGCGGACAATTGAGACGGATTTTATGCGGGAACAGGAAAATCCATTTGCCAAAGCCGATCTTATGAGCCTTGCCAACGAGAAAATCGACGGATTTTCGACAGCCTTTCTGCGTCTGGCAAAGTCGTTCCGGGACTTTACCAAGTGTGAAAATCATATTTCCGGCGAAGAAATGGAACTTATTTTTGATGAGCTTGCGGATAAAATCTGCCGTGAATGTGAAAATTGCAAGTATTGCTGGGAAATGCATTACGAGGAGACGTATGACAATATCCGAAACATTCTTGCGGCCGCCAGTGAACAGGGCATGGTCGAATGCGAACAGGTGGATGCGTCCTTTTTGAACCGGTGTATTCATTTGGAAGAATATGCGGAAAAACTCAATGAGCGAATGGCGCTGGCAAGGATGAATCTCAGCTGGCGCAATAAAATGGCAGAAAGCCGGGAAGCGATAGCCTCTCAGATGTACGAGATTGCTTACGCACTGCGTGGATTTACCCAGGAACTCAATCAGACCGTGGATGTGCCGGAAGAAACGAAGAAAAAGGTCTTGTACGCGCTTCGCTCGCTTGGCGTGCAGGTTAAAAATCTCTCGTTCCAGAAAGATGTGAAAGGCAATCTGGAAGTGTGTTTTCTCGCCAGAGCGCGGGGAAATGCCTGTATTACGAAAAAGGATGTGGCACTTGCACTGGAATCCGTTCTTTCGACGAGAATGACAGCCGGGAGATATGTAAAAAATGTCATTTCCAAGGAATACGAAGTGACGACGTTTGTACAGGATGTGAATTTTAAGGCACTGACCGGACTTGCCAGAGCGACAAAGAGCGGCGAGACGGTTTCCGGTGATAATTTTTCTTTTATGGAACTGCGGACCGGAGAACTGATCATGATGCTTTCAGACGGGATGGGAAGCGGGGCAAGAGCGTGCCGCGACAGCGAAAATCTGGTCGATGTACTCGAAAGTCTGGTTGAGGCGGGATTCCGCAAAGAGTCTGCAATCCGGCTGATCAACACACTATTTGTCATGTCATATGAAGGAAAAACGTTTACAACACTTGACATGACAGCCGTAGACCTTTATAGTGGAAGTTGTGAGATAGTAAAAAATGGAGCGGCTGCCACATTTATCAAAAAAAAGGATGGCGTGAAGACCATTTTTTCAAGTACACTGCCGGTTGGCGTGGAAATGAATGCAGATCCCGAAACCGTTACCCAGGATCTGGAAGAAGGGGACTTTATCGTAATGGTGTCTGACGGCGTTATTGATGCATTCCCGGGGGATGAAAAAGAATTTTATGTAGAAAATATTTTAGAGAACTTACAAACAAATAACCCATCGGAGATGGCGCGAAGTGTGTTGATGGAGGCACTTGCACGCAATGCCAGACAGCCGTTTGATGACATGAGCGTGCTGGTGGCCGGTATCTGGCGGAAATAGCGATGGATAACTATGGAGGATTGGATGTTAAAGGAGAAAGTACTAAAGTTTAATGAGCGTAATAAACTGTTTGCAAAAGGGGACCGCATTGTCGTGGGGGTGTCCGGAGGAAGAGATTCGGTATGTCTGCTGGATATATTGAACCGATGTAAAGAAGAATACGACCTTTCGCTGCTTGTGGTGCATATCAATCATTGTCTGCGTGGAGAGGCGGCAGATCGCGATGAGGAATTTGTGAGAGATCTGGCAGAAAAAATGGGTCTTGAATTTTACAGCGAACGCATTGATATACGACAGGTGTCGAAAGAACGCAGAATGACAGAGGAAGAAGCGGGAAGATATATGCGCTATCAGATCATGCAGCATGTATGCATGGAGCGCGGATACCGGAAGATCGCCATTGCACATAACCAGGATGACGTGGCGGAAACCGTGCTTTTTCAAATGTTTCGAGGCAGCGGACCGCGTGGTTTGTCGGGAATCTTTGCAAAACGCGAGTATATTATCCGGCCGATCTTATTTGCCCCGCGAAGTGAGATCGAGGAGTATGTCGAAGCCCGTGGTTTGGGCTACTGCATCGATGAGACGAACGAGCAGGAAGAATATTCACGCAATAAGATTCGTCTGCGTGTATTTCCATATGTCGAAAGTGAGATCAACAGCCGCGCCAAAGAGCATGTGGCAAAGGCGGCGCAGAAAATATCGATGCAGAATGCGTACATTGAAAAACAGGCGAAAAAAGAATATATGCGTCTTGTTCATGCCGACCGCGGCGAATATTATTATTCGTGCGAAGAATTTGGCAAGATGGATCTGATCATTCAGATTGAGATTATCCGTTTGATCTTGAAAAATTTCAGGGATTCGGTAAAAGATATTACAGAGCAGCATTATAAGATGGTCATTTCATTGACAAAAAAAGAAGCCGGAAAACAGGTGTGTCTGCCCGGAAATATATGTGTGGAGCGGCGTTATGAGTATGTTCGGTTCAAAAACCAGATTGCCGATGTGGTCGTTCCGACAAAAGAGAAATGCGAACTTCCGTATGAGGGAGTCGTGGAAATCCGCCGGGAAAGAATGCGTCTGTACATGGATGTCGTAGAACGTGAAAAACTCTCGGAAGAAATTCCACAAAAAGACTATACGAAATGGTTCAATTATGATAACATTAAGAGTGGTATTGAATTGCGTAATCCGAAAGAAGGAGATTTCTTTGTTATGGATAAGCAGGGAAATAAAAAGAAGCTTTCGAGGTATTATATTGATGAGAAGATACCATTGAGTGAGCGAAAGCGGGAAATCGTGCTGGCAGATGGAAGTCATGTGCTGTGGGCGGTTCCGGGACGCATGAGTGATGCATATAAAATAACAGAAGACACGAAAAAGGTACTAGTGGTTGTCTTAACGAAATGTTAAATAAAGAATAGTGAGGTAAAAGGAAAACCATGAAAGAAGAAGTTAAGGTAATGATTTCGGAAGAAGAGATTACAGAGAAAGTAAAAGAGATTGCTGCACAGATCAACAAAGATTATGCGGACAAAGAAGTATTTTTGCTTTGTATCCTGAAAGGAAGCGTGTATTTTACCTGCGAACTGTCAAAATATCTGACGATGCCGGTCAAAATGGGCTTTATGAAGGCTTCCAGCTATGGCGACGGCTTGACAAGTTCCGGCGTGGTACGCATCAATCAGGATGAAGAGATCAATGTAAAAGGAAAACATGTGATTGTGATCGAAGATATCGTGGACTCTGGAAGAACACTCGCCTTCTTGATGCATATGCTGGCAAAAAGAGAGCCGGCAAGTCTGCGTCTTTGTTCTTTCCTGGATAAACCATCGGGCCGTGTGTCAGAGGTAAGTCCGGATTATAGTGGTTTTACGATCCCGGATAAATTTGTGGTCGGTTTTGGAATGGACTATGCCCAGAGATACCGCAATCTGCCATATATTGGCGAACTTATTTTCAAGGAGGGTGAAGAATGAAAAGCGTAAAAGGCTATGGCTTTTTTATCGTTTTGCTCGTAGTGATTGGAATTGCTTATCTGTGTAATAATTACATTATGGATTATGACCGCGATTCCTACTCAGTATCGCAGTTTAAACAGGATTTACAGGATAAAAAGATAAAGAAAGTAACGATTGAACAGAATGCGGAAGTGCCGACCGGTCAGCTGGTGATTCAATATGAAAAAGGGACAAAACAGCTTTATGTATCGGATGTAAATGCGATGGTTTCTTATCTGGACGACCAGAATTTTACCGAGTATCATCTGAGCGATGTGGCACGTACGCCGTGGTATGTTGAGATTTTACCGTATGTGATCGGTTTTGTATTGTTTTTTGTGTTATTTAGCATGATGATGCCAAATGCCGGTGGCAGCGGAAACAAAATGGCGAATTTTGGCAAGAGCCGGGCAACTCTTACGATGCCGGATGACAAAGTAAAGACATTTGCCGATGTCGCCGGATTAGTCGAAGAAAAAGAGCAGTTAGAAGAGATCGTTGACTTTTTGTCCGATCCTACAAAATATACAAAACTGGGTGCAAGAATTCCGAAAGGTGTTTTGATGGTAGGTCCTCCGGGAACCGGTAAAACCCTTTTGGCAAAAGCGGTTGCCGGAGAAGCAGGCGTTCCGTTTTTCAGCATTTCCGGTTCTGATTTTGTAGAAATGTTTGTCGGCGTCGGAGCTTCCCGTGTCCGCGACTTATTTGAAGAAGCAAAGAAAAAAGCACCATGTATCGTGTTTATCGACGAGATAGATGCTGTGGCAAGACGCCGTGGAAGCGGACTTGGCGGTGGTCATGATGAGCGTGAGCAGACATTGAACCAGATGCTCGTTGAGATGGATGGATTTGGAATCAATGAAGGAATTATTGTTATGGCGGCGACAAACCGTGTCGATATCCTTGACCCGGCGATCCTTCGTCCGGGACGTTTTGACCGTAAAGTTACCGTAGGGCGTCCGGATGTGCGTGGACGAGAGGAAATTTTGAAAGTACATGCCAAAGATAAACCATTGGCAGAAGATGTAAATCTTGAAGATGTGGCGCGTACGACAGCAGGATTTGTCGGTGCAGATCTGGAAAACCTGCTGACCGAGGCAGCCATTGCGGCAGCGCGTGACAATCGGGTTTACATTGTAGAAGAAGATATTAAAAAATCTTTTATCAAAGTTGGAATTGGCGCAGAGAAAAAGAGCCGTATCATTTCCGAGAAAGATAAAAAAATCACCGCTTACCACGAGGCAGGGCATGCGATTCTCTTCCATGTACTTCCGGATGTCGGACCGGTTTATACGGTTTCCATCATACCGACAGGGCAGGGAGCAGCAGGGTACACAATGCCATTGCCGGAGCGAGATGAGATGCATATGACAAAAGGGAAAATGCTTCAGGACATCACCGTGTGCCTGGGTGGACGCATCGCCGAAGGAATTATCTTTGACGATGTGACGACCGGTGCAGTGCAGGATATCAAGCAGGCGACAGAAGCGGCGCGTGATATGGTAACCAAGTATGGTTTCTCCGAAAAACTTGGCATGATCAATTATGATACGTCAGACGATGAAGTGTTTATTGGACGCGATATCGGTCATACAAAGAGCTATAGTGAGTCTACCTCGAAAGTGATTGACGATGAAGTGAAATCGATCATTGACCGCTGCCATGAGCAGGCGACAAAGATTTTGACGGATCACAGAGATGTTTTGGACCGTCTGGCAGCACTCTTGATTGAAAAGGAACGAATCACTCGCGAGGAATTTGAGGCACTGTTTGAGCAAAATGACGAGAAAATCGCTTCGGAAGAGGCATAAATTGTTGAATTTGCGAATTGTGGGAAGGTGTTTGGGCAAAAGTAACAAAAAGATTTTTAAAAATTTATAATGTTTGTGCACACTGATTTAGAAGAACATGCTATACTTCATATCGTAAACCCCAATACATTATATAGTTTTTGCTACACCCCATAAGTAACAAAAATACCTTCTCCCAAAAGGACAGCCATCGTGAAGCTGTCCTTTTGACATATTTAAAAAGAAAAAAGAGAGAGGAATGGTATGAAAATGGGCGAATTACGTAGAGACGCAATCTTTAGTTCCGGCACAGAAACTTTTGTGACCCCATTGGAACCAGAAGCAAACGGATGGGTAACCCTTCGCTGCCGCACGGCAAAAGGGAATGTAGACGAGGTTAATCTGATTCACGAAGAATCTTCCGGTAAAATGTACAAAGAATACTCCGACGAGATATTTGATTTTTATTCCATCAAAGTGAAACTGGGAGAAGTTCCATTTTCTTATTATTTCCAAATTAAAAAAGGCAGTACCGTAATGTATTTTAATAAGCAAGGAGATGTGGATGTGCCAAATCCACAGTATTCCTATTGCCTGTATCCGGGATTTCATACGCCGGACTGGGCAAAAGGGGCGGTTATGTACCAAATCTACACAGATCGTTTCTGCAATGGTGATAAGACGAATGATGTCGTGGACGATGAATACTGTTATATCGGTGCTCATGTACACCAGGTGAAAGAATGGGGAAGATACCCGGCTTTGATGGATGTGCGTGAATTTTACGGCGGAGATCTGCAGGGGATTTTGGATAAACTTGATTATCTGCAGGAGCTTGGTATCGAAGTAATTTACCTCAATCCGATTTTTGTATCGCCGTCCAATCATAAGTATGACACACAGGATTACGATTATATCGATCCTCATTTTGCAGTGATTGTCGAAGATGGTGGTGAGACGCTGGCAGATGGTGACAATGACAACAGCCACGCGACAAAATACCGCAAGCGTGTGGTAAATAAGAAAAATCTGGAGGCGTCGAATGCTTTTTTTGCCAATTTTATGGAAGAAGTTCATAAAAGAGGTATGCGCGTTATCATAGATGGTGTATTTAACCATTGTGGTTCATTTAACAAATGGCTTGACCGTGAGCAGCTTTATGAGAGCGATGATTCTTATGAAAAAGGTGCTTTTGTGAGCGAGGACAGCCCTTATCACGATTTCTTTCAATTTTATCCGGATGGAAGCTGGCCGTACAATACGCATTATGATGGGTGGTGGGGGCATGATACACTGCCAAAACTTAATTACGAAGGTTCTGACAAGTTATTTGAGTATATTATGCGAATTGCTAAAAAATGGGTATCAGCTCCATATAATGTCGATGGCTGGCGTCTGGATGTGGCAGCAGATCTTGGGCATTCAGGGAAATACAATCACAAATTCTGGAGAGAATTTCGAAATGCGGTCAAAGAGGCGAATCCGGAGGCAATCGTTCTTGCGGAGCACTATGGGGATCCGTCCTCGTGGCTTTCCGGAGACCAATGGGATACTGTGATGAATTACGATGCGTTTATGGAGCCGGTAACCTGGTTTTTGACAGGAGTCGATAAACACAGCGATGTCAGTAAACCGGAGTGGAAAGGTGACAGCGGAATGTTTTTTGCTCATATGACGGAATATGGTGCAAAACTCGGTATGCAGTCGTATATGGTAGCAATGAACGAATTATCGAACCATGATCACAGTCGTTTCCTGACGCGGACCAATGGAAGAGTGGGCCGGGTGGCGTCTGCAGGTTCTGAGGCGGCTGCTTTTGGCGTTAAAAAGTCAGTTATGATGGCGGGCGTTATGATTCAGATGACATGGCCGGGTGCACCGACCGTGTATTATGGCGATGAAGCAGGTATATGCGGATGGACGGATCCGGACAACCGACGAACATTCCCATGGGGAAAAGAAGACAAAGAATTGTTTGAATTTCACAAAGAAATGATCCGAATTCACAAAGATTATGACGTGCTTTGGACAGGAGCGCTCATTTATCTTATCAGCGAGGCAGGAATGATCGGCTATGGACGTTTTAACGCGGACGAATGTGTCTGCGTGCTGGTTCAGACGACGGAGGAAAAAAAGACGGTTCGCGTGCCGGTATGGCG
>FR894053.1 GCA_000434115.1 Roseburia sp. CAG:309
CTGTTAGGGAATCCGTCAGAGAATTCATGCGGCCAAGAAGCTGATGCTGCTGATTTTGGTAGGTGTCAAATTGCGCAACCGAGGCTTCATCCATCGGAAAGCCGAGGCGGTACATTGTGATCACATTGCTAACATCCGCATTGGGATAGCGTGAGCAAAGCTGCATAAAGGTATTGATACTTTCGCGGCTGATGGACTGCTTATTTTCGAGGAGACTTCGCACAATGTCAAGATTGCGCGGACTTTTCGGCAGCCCGGCTTCTTCGAGTGCTTGTTCGATCGTATCATCCATGCCAAGAAGATAGGCAGACGACATGGCTTTCATGTAAATCGTTCCATTGTCGAGGCTGGTGATAAGAAAGGCGGCCTTTTGCCCGATCGAATACATGGAAGCCTCCGACAAATGGCCGGTAAAGGAAGTGCCGTCGTCGAGAGATATGGTAATTTCGTTGCCATGGACATCGCTTACAACGCCTTTTAATGTCTCGCCTTCGCGCAATGTGATGGTGGAATTACCGGTGCGAAATGTGCGGCGCGCAGCCGTCGCCCCCATATTTCCCGAACGGTTCGGATCGTTATTTATCGTATTACTTGTAATAGGCATATTATAGTCTCCCTTCTGATCAGATTCCTTTTGTAATAGCGTCATTTCCATATTTTGTCTTTATTTTTTGAATTGCTTCGTCCAATTTTGTCTGGCGTTGGAAATATTCCTTGGCCGAAAGTGTCGCTTTTTCTTCGGCATCCGAAGCAGCGATAAATGGCATATCAAGCAGATTGAGCTGCTCGGCAGCATGTTTTGTCAATTTTGAGGTGGAAACACCCAGCAGGCGGATCGGCGAGCCATCCCAGATTTCGTCAAATAACTGGCAGCAGTGTGTGTATAATGTGTCCGGATCGTTGGTCGCAGATACCATACTGCATTGGTGACTGACATTGTGAAATTCATTGTCGCGGATTGAAACGGCTGCGACAAAGGCGCGCATTTCATCCTTTTGAAGCCGTGATGCTACTTTGTCGCACAATTTGCGGAGTATTTTTTTCGCTTCCGCAGAATCTGTTACGTCGTTGGGAAGTGTCGTTGAATTTCCATACCCTTTGTTTTCCGGAGTGCGTGAGGCGACCGGCGACGGATCAATGCCATTGGCGTATTCGTGGATCAAAAGCCCGTGTTTTCCCATGTGACTTTGCAATATAATGGGGTCAAACGCCGCAAGTTCGCCAATTGTGCGAATCCCTAACGTGTATAATTTCTGCTCCGAAGATTTGCCGACAAAAAATAAGTCGCGTACCGGAAGCGGCCACATTTTTTCCTTAATTTCATCGGGGAAAAGGGTGTGCACTTTATTTGGTTTTTCAAAATCCGATGCCATTTTTGCCAATATTTTACAAGAGGAAACGCCGATGTTTACGGTGAAACCAAAACGTTTTTCCACTTCTGTACGAATAAAATTGGCAGCTTCGACCGCAGAATATTTTTGCAATAATTCGCTGCCCGTCATATCGGCAAAAGCCTCGTCGATGCTGAATTGTTCCACAGTATCCGTCAATGACTTCAAATATTTGATCAATCGGTGTGAAAAGTCACGGTAAATGTCGTGGCGGGGAGGAACGACCAAAAGGTTCGGGCATTTTTTCCGGGCATCCGACAATGTCTCAGCCGTTTTGATGCCGTAAGTTTTGGCAATGGGACTTTTGGCAAGCACGATGCCGTGCCGCGTCTTTTCACTGCCGCCAATGACCGCAGCCACTGTGCGCAGATCAAGTGTTTCGCCTTCTTCATGCAGGCGGTACACGGATTCCCAACTCAGAAATGCATTGTTGACATCGATGTGAAAAATGATCATTTTGGCGCTCCTTTCTTATATTTGGGCGGGTCTCAAGGTCAATCGCCTTTCCGACCCTGATACTTATATATCGGCAGATTGGGAAGGTTTGTAAAGAAAGGGGGCGACGATATAATGCGGACAAAATAGAATGGCATATAATAAGGAGGCACATTTCTATGCGTTAACTTTAAATTTACAGACCGCCATTTCTAATTGTCTCTTGAAATCTGCCCGGTTTTCTGCCTTGGTCCAATCAATCATTGGACTTTTCTGTCCTTGAAATCTTGCTAGATTTCTTCTGGTTTTTCCATCGTCACATTTGACTTCGCTTACCACCTCGCTCAGCCACATTTTTTTGTTGTTTTCTATTACAATAACATCTGCACAAATATCTGCATTTGTAAAATTTAAAATGTAAATGTCATACTTTATCTTTTTGTTTGAATCCTGTGTGAGAAGTTTTTTGATCTCCTTTTTTGTTCGTTTTATAAAAGTTGTTTTCTTTTTTGAAGATTTTGAAAATTGTGGTTTAACAGCATTTTGGCTGTCGAAGAAAAATGTATCGTTACCTAAGTAAGATAATTTTTTGTCTATTTTTTTTACTTTTTTGATATAGAAAGGCTCTGATTGATACCCGTCATTTTTCTTAATTAAAAAAGCCAATTTGTCATATCCGTTTTTCGTCCTGATAAATAGGTAGCCATAATATTCTTTTGCGTTTTTGTTTTTATAATAAATCTTTATTT
>FR894054.1 GCA_000434115.1 Roseburia sp. CAG:309
CAGTTTTTTGATTTTACACAAAACTTGAAACAGTCTCGTACAAAAACATGGAAAAGATATTTATTCAGACAATATACTGTATCAACCTAGGTACAATAACAGCCACAGGTTTGTTAGGGGTACTGTATAATTTTCCTTATATAGTTGCGGTTATTGTATTGTCAATGGTATTCCTATTAAACTAGGAATACCATTTTTAAGTTGGTTTTTATCGTATCGCCCAAATTACGCTATTTTGAAACCGCTCTGTTTTGTCACAACCATATGTACCGTACTCTTAGAAACCCCGAATTTCTTTGCCGTCTGCCGCACCGTCGCCCCATTTTCCACGATATAATTGGCAATCTCGACAGCCCGCTCTTCGATATATGTTTTCAAAAAACTACCCCCTGTATACTCGTTGTTTCATTGTATGCAGGGGGTGCAGGGTTTATGTATGGGAAATCTCAGTCTTTCTCACATCGTTCGCAGATCATCTGATAAATCTCCGCGTGATCTTTTTCTAAGGCAACTTCCAGTTCCGAATACAGTGTATCTTCGGCAAGCGCAAAATACCGTTCGTCTACTGCCGTGCTTTTTCGTCCCATCTGTTCACGCTTTTTTCTTCTTATGTATAATGTCTTTATCACAGCGATCAATTGGTGCGGATCGCCACTTTTTACTGCATCGCTGTATGTCTGCTCACGCATTCTGTCATTGGGAATCTTTAGTTCCTCGATCAAGGGAATTTCATCGATCAGTTTCTGTGCCTCACTCTCTGAAATCACTTTGCGGACATGCGCATCTTTCGTATCTGTCGGCATATAAATCTTCCCACCCACATCGTTTGTCGGAATCAAAAGATAATACATCCGCTTTTTGTCAACTCCCGGCATATCCAGATGCAGAATATCCTCCACTTTACAGATGCCTTTTGCCGGCTTTACAATATAATCGCCTATTTTGTACATTCAAATCCTTCCTTTCTCCAATAATTGTAACACAATTTTTTAGAGAATTTCAAAGGGCATTTTGCACAAAAATTCATCCAGTAAATACAAAGGAACATTTACCATCCATTCCTGCTTTCTGTAATTTGACATAGACGAACGGATTGCCATCTCAGGCTTGTATTTTTCACAAAAGGCTTTTAGACTTTTTGCACGCAGATTTTCTTCTGCTTTTACTTCAATCGGTATGCACTGCATTTCCTGCTGCAGCAAAAAATCAATCTCACCAGAAGAATTTTTCGCCGAATAATAATATAGTTCCCTGCCTGCTGCTTTCAACTGCTGTGCTACAAATTGTTCTGTCAACGCCCCTTTAAACTCTTCAAATATCCGACTACCGTCAAGCAAAACTTTTGCTGTTATATCTGCTTTGGCTCCTAATAACCCAACATCCAGCATAAACATTTTAAAACTATTGATTTCCATATAAGCAATCAACGGAATTGCCGGTTTGCTAACTCGATAATTTTTTATTATCAATCCGGCATCTTCAAGCCATTGAATCGCCAGTTCAAAATCTTTGGCCCGTGCACCTTCCCGGATACATCCATAGATAAACTTACGATTTTCTTTCGCAAGCTGGGCAGGGATCGAATTCCACACCATATGAATTCTTGGAATAACTTCCTTGGGTGCATGTTTACTGAAATCTTCCTCGTAATATATCAACAAATTTTTCTGTATTTCCCTTACCTCATTAAAATCCTCTGTATCCAGATAAGTTTGAACCACTTCCGGCATCCCGCCAATATAATAATACTTCTTCAGTAATTCTATATATTTTACTGAGTATGCATTTATCATTTGATAATCCTGTGACTGTAATAACTCTGCTAGTTTTTCTTCGCCGTTTGCATACAGAAATTCAGAAAAATTCAACGGGTATAAATGCATAAAATCTACCTTTCCAACCGGAAAAGAGGTTCCTTGATGAAGCGCAACTCCAAGCAATGACCCAGCTGCAATAATTGCATATTGTGGAGCATTTTCATAGAAATATTTTAATGAAGCCAATGCTTTGGGCGCCTCTTGTATTTCATCAAATATAATAAGTGTATTCGACACCTCGAAAGATTTTCCATATTCAATCTTTATAGCAGACATAATACGAGAAATATCAAAGTCAATCTCAAACACGTTTTTCATAATTTCATTATTATCAAAGTTTATATAAATTGTATCCTTAAAATACCGTTTCCCAAACTCTTTCATAATCCAAGTTTTTCCAACCTGTCTGGCGCCCTGAATAATAAGAGGCTTCCTTTTTTTCTTATTTTTCCAACATTCTAACTTGCCAAACAAATTTCTTTCCATACAAAATACCTCCCTTCCAGCGGATAAACTACAGCATATTTTTTCTTATTATACCTGCTTTTTTTTAAAATATCAACACTTTTCATGCGGTATTTTTTGTATTCGCCACATTTTTCAGGCGGTATTTTTTACATTTTTCACATTTTTTAGACGGAAATTTTCACTTTCACAACACTTTTCATGCGGTTACTTTACTTCTCCACCAAAATCTCAAATACCTTCTCAAACGCAGCCCCCACTACAACTCCCATAACCGTATTTCCCACTTTTAACTTCATCAAGATGTCTGCTTCCTTTTCTTTCCATTTTTCCTTCTTTTGTTCTTTCTTCTTCTCTTCCTTTTGCAGCTCCAAATACGCAAGATAATCTGAATATTCCATGAAATCATCTTCCGTAAGTTCCGCAGATTCTTCTTGTCCCTGCCATTCTTCCGCATCCACATCCTTTTTATAAAGTTTTTGCGGATTCACTTTTACCGCTGTTTTGTCCGTCTGCGCAGTAAAATATAGCGAACCTTTTTTATTCGCGTCAATATCTTTATTTTCTTTGGTTCCTTTCACTATGTACGTCATCTCATTATTATCATTAAGATATCGGCAGACAATACTGGCGTTTAGCATTTTCCAATTATTTACATTGCTGGTGAACAGGAGCCGCCAGTCTTTGATCTTTTTGTTTGATTTGTTGTGAATCTTTATCTCCCCCGATACACTGTCTTTCCACATAGGATGTTCGACATATGTGGCGGAATAGTTGGCCTTATTTATCTCACAGTCATCGGCACAGAATTCGCTGTTTATTTCATTTATGGTTCCCTTATACTTGACGGTTATTTCAAAAGTCACTTTGCCGTTTGCTTTAATATCCTGTCTGCCATCAAGGCTTTGAACATAGTAATAATTCTTTTGATATCCAATGATCTTTGCCTTAGATATTTTTTCAATTTCATCTTTACATTGAAACCCTATCGTCCAGTCATCGATCGAAGCATCCGTAAGATTTTTGATCGTAACTTCTGCCGTATAATGATTCTCCCATTTTTTCTTTATTGCGGTAGTGAGGCGGATAGTATCGTCATCCCCCTCATCATCGTCATAGAAATCCTCCTCGTCGTATTCCTCGTCATCATCCCACACTTCCTCTTCTTCTTCCCAGGAATCCAGTTCGTTATCGTCGAGAAGGATTTCCTCATCCTCATCTTCTGCCTCTGCTTTTGGTTTGGCACAAATCTGTGAAACAGTTAGATTGCCAAAAAGCAAGCTCGCCAGTAAAAGTAATACCGTTATTTTGTGTAACTTTTTCATTCAGAAACTCCCTGCTAATTTTCTGCATTCAATTATTTCTTCGCATTTATCTTTTCTACTGTTGTTTTTTATCGCAAAAACCTTTCTCCTCTCATCCGTTTCTTATAACCGCTCTTTTGTATTATTCTAATAATCCTTTTTCTATTCTCTCACACACTAATATCCACGGTAAACACAAACGTGTTAATGTAAAAAACACCTCCCGTTTGAAATTGATAACTTCATAATTACATATCTTTTTATCGATTTCAACCGAAGGTGCAATATTTGCATTTTAAGTGCAATATTTGTAATTTCAAGACAACATTTTGGGGATAACAACCATCGTCTCAAAAATTTTTCCATCATACTCTCTTTCGATATATCCGGAATACGATGCAACGATCCGGTTTACATTACGCAGCCCAATACCGTGAATACTTCTTTCTTCCTTTGTCGTAACAAACCGGTCGCCATTTTGAATAATGGTTCCCTCATACGTATTTTTTATGCGGAAAACAGCAAAATTTCCATCATTCTGCATATATAAGTCGATCCATATTTTCCCATCCCCACATTTTCTGGCAGCTTCCAGTGCATTATCAAGCAGGTTTCCAAAAAGAGAAGTGACATCAATTTCTTTCATAAATTCAATCTTAAATCCCGCTTCTACAAACACTTCTGTCTCTACCTTATCTTTTTCCGCTTCCCGCTTAAAATCGCCCAAAAGAATATTGAGAAAATGATTGGCACAGATGATATTTTTCTCCTCGTTATGAATCCCCATCTGCAAGCTGTCAAGCACTTCCCGGATTTTTTCTTCCTGTCCTTCCTCAAGATAAATACTGATCTGTTTCAGGTAATATTTAATATCATGTATTTTTTCTTTGTAATTTCTTTCAATGCTCTCTTCCTTATCGTGCCAGTTTTTTCTCTCATCGTATTTTGCCTGACTGATCTCCAAGAGCAGTTTCTGCTCCTGCAACTGACCGTATTTTGTAAAAACGTAAAATAGAATAATATTTCCACAAAGCAGAATAAGATATAACACGATCATCGCTACATCTCTTAGTGTAAATTCATCCCCTCCGACGCGAATGTAGGGAATCAGTACCGTAAGCCCAATTGTGGCAATCGGAATAATAATAAATGCCCCAAATACCTTAAGCGATATTTTTCTTACCTGTATTTTAGAGATCTGTTTAATCATTGTTAAAATGACAAATTCAATCAATTTTATCGCAATAATACTGCTTATCATCGCAAACTGATTTCTATATATTTCATTGGTTGGCAGATTCACGGAAACCTTTAGCAGAAAGAAAAACACCAATTCTGCGCTCATACAGACAGCAATTACAATAAGCCAGTGAAATAAACGGAGCAGAATATTTCCCTCCACCAAAACCAGTGCCACGAGCAAGGAAAGCCCACACGACACAATAAAATTGAGCCAGCTGCTGTTTTGCAGATTCGCAATGGTATTCAGGGCAATAACAATGGCAGCCAGTCCAAGTTCCCTGCCGCGCCGGTTAAAAAAACTTCTTTTCGTATGAAATGCTTTATAAAAATCAAAAACAAGATAAATTTCTACGATCGTGGAAATCAGCATACAAATACTGTAAATTATATTTTCTTTCATAACCCCGTCCTACCTTTTGTATTTATTTCCAAAATATTCCATTATTTTCTTTTTAAATTCATTCTTTTTTGCTCTGGAAACAGACAATCTCACGGATCCCACCTGAACAAAATCCGCCTCTGTCAGCCCGGATACGTAATGCAGATTGACAATATAACTGCTGTGTGGCATGGCAAAATCCGATTTTCCCAGCATTTCCATCAATTCTTTAAAGGAATAAGGTGCGATAATATTTGCCTCTGCATACAAATTCTGAAGCGGCTCTTTCATATGAAGCACACTTTTCCCATTCTTATGATGGGTAATATACATAATATCCGCCACCTGAACCGTAATCTTTTCACGCATATAATATGCTTCAATACTGTAAACTTCTTTTCGCCGCGCAATCTCTTCCAGTATATCCCGCAGATCTTTCTTGATTTCTTCGGGTTCCGACTGCTTTAATAAATAGCGGTACGGCGAAATCTTAATTGTCTCCGGTGTCGGCATAAAAATTCCGGAACAATGCACCAAAACTCCCTGATATCCACGTCTCCTGAGTTCAACAGATATCTCATTTCCGTCCATTCCTTCCAGCTGAATGTCAAGAAATATGACATCTGTCTCATCCACATTCCTCTGTAATAATTGTTCTCCTGATGTACATTTTACAATTTCCAGTGTATCTTCCTGTTTACGGCATGCCGTAAGCATTTTCTCTAATTCGTTCATGTATTCTTTGTCATCATCACAGAGAGCGATCTTATAAACCATCCGAGGTCACTCCTTAATCATTTTCTTTAGTATAGCATGTTTGGTGCCGGGAAACAATGAGAAAAGTGATTTTCGTGTTCACCAGCCCCATCCACACCAAAAGGACCAGCCTTCCGGCTGGTCCCCCGTAATATAAGTTGATGAAGTTTTCTCCCTGGAATTACGAATGCTGCTGTGCAGCCTTCGTAATTCTTGGTTCTTCTTATTTGCTGCTTTGTTTTTTCTTGGAAATCACGTCAAAGGCTACGGCTGCCAGAAGGACAAGTCCTTTTACAGCTTTCTGCCAGTTTGCGTCGATTCCCATGATAGACATTCCGTTGTTCAGAACACCCATGAAGATGGCACCGATTACTACGCCGGGTACGGTTCCGATTCCACCGTATGCGGAAGCTCCACCGATAAAGCAGGCACCGATTGCATCCATTTCGTAGTTTGTTCCGGCAGTCGGTGCTGCGGAATTGAAACGGGCGATGCAGACAAGAGCTGCGACTGCGGAGAGTACTGCCATATTAACATAAGCGATGAAGTATACACGGTTTGTCTTAACACCACTGAGTTTTGCTGCATTTTCGTTGCCGCCGACTGCGTAGTAGTAACGGCCGGAAACGGTTTTTGATGTGTAGTAAGCATACGCTGCTACGATCACGGCAAGAAGAATGAGGATTGTCGGCAGACCTTTGTAGCTGTACAATTTGATGCAGACAAACATAACCACTGCGGTAATGATGACACATCTTGCGATATCGCCATAAAGATTGCTCTGCTGATATCCGTTTTTCTTTGCTTTAATTCGTTTCCAGATAACGGAAGCGATATAACCTACACTGATCAGGATGCCGGCTGCAAGAGCGGTTCCATAACCGGTGCAAGAGCGGATCCATAACCGGCTACGTAATTGTTAAACAATGCGATATATTCATCCGGCATCGGGGATATTGTGAGGCCGTCCAGTACGAGGAGAGCGACACCACGCCACAAAAGCATGCCGGCAAGAGTTACGATAAATGGAGGGATACGGACGTAGGCGATCCAGAATGCCTGCCATACACCGATTCCAAGTCCTACGAGAAGACCGGCTCCGATGGCTACCCACATATTGACGCCGCCATTTACCATCAGTTTACCAACTACCGCGCCGACCAGACACACGATCGAGCCGACGGACAAGTCGATGTTACCACCGGTAAGGATACAAAGTAACATACCTACCGCAAGAATAACGACATAACCATTTTGTGCGATTAAGTTCGTTACGTTGGATGACAAGAGGAGTGCTCCATCCGTCATAAATGTAAAGAATATCGCAACGATGATCAGCGCGATCACCATTGTATTTTTTTTCAAAGCTTCTTTCACCTGATTCATTTCATTCACGCTCCTTTTCCTGATTTCATGATATATGACATGATAATTTCCTGTGTTGCTTCTTTTCCGTCTACTTCGCCCACCATTTTACCTTCGTTCATGACATAGATGCGGTCGCTCATGCCAAGCACTTCCGGTAATTCCGAAGAAATGATGATGACGGATTTTCCTGCTGCCACCAGGTCATTGATGATACAATAAATCTCGTATTTGGCTCCGACGTCGATTCCTCGTGTCGGTTCATCCAAGATCAATACGTCGGGATCTGTCAGCATCCATTTTGCCAAAAGCACTTTCTGCTGGTTACCACCACTCAGGTTTCCCACATTTTGGTAAACCGATGGTGCTTTCGTATGAAGTTTCTGCCGGTAATCTTCTGCGATCTGAACTTCTTTTAATTTGTCAATTACACCGTAGTGACTGACTTTGTCCATCTTCGCAAGAGATGTATTGGTATAGATTGGATTGCTTAAGATCAATCCATTGCCTTTTCGATCTTCGGTCACATACGCAAGTTTGTGGTCGATCGCCTGACGCACATTTTTCAGATGAACTTCCTTTCCGTTCATCTTAATCGTTCCGCTGATGCCGGTTCCGTAACTGTGTCCAAACAGACTCATCGCAAGTTCCGTACGTCCTGCTCCCATCAATCCGGAGATGCCGACCACTTCACCGCGGCGTACATAAAAGGATACATCGTCAACCACTTTCTTTGCCGGAGTCATCGGATGATGAACCGTCCAATGATCGACTTCCATGCAAACCTCGCCAATCTTGACATTTTCTCTGGCCGGGAACCGGTTGCTGAGTTCTCGTCCAACCATGCCGCGGATAATACGGTTTTCACTGAAATCATCCACTTCTTTATCCATCGTCTCAATCGTGGAGCCGTCACGGATAACCGTAATCTTATCTGCCACGTATGAAATTTCATTTAATTTGTGGGAAATGATGATTGATGTCATTCCCTGCTTTTTAAATTCAAGCATAAGTTCCAAAAGCGCCTGCGAATCGGATTCATTGAGCGATGCTGTCGGCTCGTCAAGAATTAACAATTTTACATCTTTTGCCAGCGCTTTGGCAATTTCTACCAGCTGCTGTTTACCGACTCCGATATCTTTGATCAAAGTATGCGGATCTTCTTTCAATCCTACCTTTTTCATAAGCTCTTCGGCACGACCGTATGTTTTCGTCCAGTCAATCGCCATTTTCTTTCCCTGCTCATTGCCAAGAAACATATTTTCTGCGATCGTCATATACGGTACGAGTGCGAGTTCCTGGTGGATAATTACGATACCTTTTTTCTCGCTGTCTTTAATTTCCTTAAATTTACAAATTTCTCCATCATAAACGATGTCGCCTTCGTAACTTCCATAAGGGTAGATTCCACTGAGTACATTCATCAATGTCGATTTACCGGCTCCGTTTTCACCAACCAGTGCGTGAATCTCTCCTTTTTTCACCTTCAAATTGACATTATCCAGTGCTTTTACGCCGGGAAATGTTTTGGTAATTCCATTCATTTCCAAGATATATTCTGCCATCGGTCACCCCTCCTTACTTCACATCAGATTCTTTATAATATCCGGAATCGATCAACACTTCTTTGTAGTTATCCTGGTCTGCAAAGACAGGCTGGCAAAGATACGTTGGCACGACTCCTTTTCCATTGTCATAACTTTCTGTGTCATTGACCGGAACTTCTTTTCCTTCAATGATCGCTGTTACCATCTCTACTACTTTGGATGCCAGCTGTCTCGTATCTTTAAAGATTGACATCGACTGTTTGCCGGCAATGATATTTTTTACGGAGGTAATGTCGCAGTCCTGACCGGTCAGGATCGGGAAGTCGCCTTTATAAGAAGCGACCAGCGCATTGGTAATACCATTTGCGACCGAGTCATTAGAGGACAATACCGCATCCAATTTTGTACCATCTTGATAGTACGCTGCCAGAATATTTTCCATTCTCTTCTGGGCTTCCTCTGTAGACCAGTTTGCTGTCGCACATTCTGCCAACGTCGTTGAACCGGAACGAACCACCAGTTTTCCGGAATCAATGTATGGCTGGAGAATCTTCATCGCACCGCCAAAGAAATAGTTACAGTTGTTATCGTCGGAAGAACCGGTGAAAAGCTCGATATTAAATGGTCCTTTTGCATTTTTCAGATCCAGTTTATCTTCAATGTACTGCCCCTGAAGTTCTCCGACAAGTTCATTGTCAAAGGTTGCATAATACGATACGGCGTCGCTCTGCATGATCAGACGGTCATAGGCGATAACTGGGATGCCCAGTCCTTTCGCTCCCTGCAAAGCAGTTCCAAGTGCCGAACCATCGATAGAAGCAACTACCAGAACATCCGGATTGACCGCGATCATATTTTCAATCTGGCTGACCTGCGTTGCGATATCGTTGTTCGCATACTGGATATCTACGTCATATCCTTGTTTTTCAAGCTGCGCTTTCATGTTGCTTCCGTCCTGTGCCCAGCGCTGCAGATCTTTTGTCGGCATGGAAACCGCGATCCGCTTTTTCGCATCCGGGTCTTTTTGCTGTGGCTTATTGACTGCCACTTGATCTCCGCTTACTCCGCAGGCGGTCAGCGAAAGCATCATTCCGACTGCCATCAGGCAAGCGATCCATTTTTTTATCATCTTCATAGCCATTCTCCTTCTCAATTTATTTTGCTTATGTGTAACCACTCATGATTTTCTTTAGGTTTAATATAACATAATCAAAATAGGAATGCTTTACGATGAAATGGACAATTTTGCGATTTTCCTGACAGCACAAAAAAAGAGTAGCACAATCTTAATTTCAAAATTGTGCTACTGCTCTTAATTCGCTTTTTTATTGAGATATACTTCTTCTTTTGTGTGGAAACCACCTTCAATAATCACTTGATCCATGTTTTTCTGATCAACAAAAATCGGGGAAAGCTGGTAACTCGGCACGTCGTAAGTGCCATCGGACATCGCCGCTGTCACACCGGTGTCCTCGCCTTTGGCAAGTTTGACACAAAGGTCTGCCGCCGTCTCCGCGAGATCATCAATATTTTTAAATGCCGTGCCGCCCTGCGTTCCCTCGACGATACGCTGACAGGCGGCAAGATCACCATCCTGCCCAAGGACATACACTTTTCCGGCTTTCTGGTTTTCCGAAAGGGCACGAATCGCCTGTGTGGCAAGATCATCATTGCCACACACCACGACATCACAAGAATTCCCTTTGGAAAAATATTCTGAAACGATATCATATGCCTGCTCTGCGATCCAGCCTTTTGCATAATTTTTTTCTACAACTTTATAGGTACCGCCTAATTTGGAAGCCAGCCCTTTTTCCATCAGTTTCACATTATAATCTTCCGGTGAACCAAGGACTTCCAGTATCTGTGCGCCTTTTGGAAATTTCCGGGTGATCGCATCGCCGTAAATCTCGCCAACCTTTTCACTGTCAAACGAGAGGTACAGGTCCACATTGGCATTTTCCAACATTCTGTCGTAGGCAACGACGCGGATTCCCTGCTCTTTTGCCTGCGCGACCACATCGCTGAGTGCCGATGTATCCGCTGCTACAACGACGATCACATCCATTTTTTGCTCAATAAAATACGAAATCTGCTTTTTTTGCGCCGCCACATCTCCGCCGGCATTCTGCACATTGACGGTGGCTCCGAGTTCCTGCGCCCGCGATACAAATACGTCGCGATCCCTCTGCCACCGCTCAATGACAAGGGAGTCAAAAGAAAATCCGATGCGGATTCCATCCGAGTCACTTTTCTTTTCCGGCTCGCCTGCTCCACATCCGGTCAGCAGAATGACAACTGTCACACAGAGAAAAAAGCAGATCCACCTTCTATTTATTTGTTTCATACGTTCCTTCTTTCTACCCTTCGCGGTACTCCGACGGGGTCACACCGACTGTCTTTTTAAAGATTCGGCTGAAATAATTGGGGTCGCTGTACCCGGATTCCACACAGATCTGCTTGATGCTCTTTTCCTTTTCCCGCAGCAGATTCTTCGCATGTTCCATCCGGAGCCCCGTCAAATACTCGACAAATGTCTCGCCGGTTTCTTCCTTAAATACTTTACTAAAATAATACGGGCTGACATTGGCGACACGGCTCACTTCATCCAGCGATACATCTTTTTGGAAATTATTTCCAATATAATCTCTGGCATTCGCAACGATGTCACTATATTTCTCACTTGCCTTCGCATGAATGATCTCCGCCGCCGCTTTCATGTAGTCAACAAACCAGCTTTGCAGCTGATCCATCGTGGTAAAGCCGGTTACCGTCGCCAGATAATTGGTACGGTCGCGGAAATGATAGGACATTCCGCCCTCATAAAACGCGATCCGCTCTGCATACATGACAAGTTCCAGCACTTTCAAACGGACATCGTCAAGGCAGGACGCGTAATTTTTCTGCATCCAGTCAAAGAACTGCGCGGCTTCTTCCAGCGTTTTCGACACATCCCCGCGTTTAAGTGCCGCATACATCGCATTTTCCGTCTCCATCGGATAATTTTCCTCGACATCCTGCGCCGCCACAAGGTCATTGATATGCATTACCGTCCCTTCTGCTTTTTTCAACGCCAGACAGGCTTCCTGATACGACGGATAAATGTCATCCACCGGGCGGATGCTTCCGACTCCGGCACGAAACTGTAATTCAATACGCGAAATCAGTTTCTGTATCATATTATCGGTCTTTTCAATAATTTTTACTCGCTCGTTATATTCCTTTTCCGGAGCTGCCGCCGGCACATAAACGACGATTTTATTTGTCATGACCGGGCCTACCGTCGCCGGGAAAAATTCTTTCACGATCTGGCGGAATTCATCGTAAAATTTCTGCGCTTTGACCGACATTCCGACGACATTTGTCATCTTGCGGTTTTCGATCGCGTCGCCGACTTCAATCACAAGGATCATGCCGTAATCTCCGGGGATATCAAGGAGTTCACGAAAACGCTCCGTATCTCCCGAATAGTTATCCTGAAATAAAATCGAATAAATCATTCCGCTCTCAATGATCGGCACGACCGCTTCGAGTTTTTCTTTGTATTCCAGACTTTTCTCCCACCGTCTCTGCTGTCTGCGCACTTCCTCCATCGCCTTCTCAAGCACGGAGACGATGCGTGACGTATTGGCAGGCTTCGTAATAAAATCCATGACACCAAGTGACATCGCTTTTTTCGCATAGTCAAACGTATCGTAGGCGGACATAATGATAAAACAGGTTCGCGGGCAAAATGTCTTAATCTCTTCAATCGCCTCTATGCCGTTGATCCCCGGCATCTGAATATCCATCATCGCGATATCCGGCCGGAATTCTTCTGCGACTTCGATCACCGCTCGCCCGGTCTTTGCCGTCCGCACTTCGCACGTATCTCCAAAATTTTTCGCCACGATGCGCTGCAGGGATTCGAGTACGATCCCTTCGTCATCTGCCAGCAGTAACTTTATCATGGTCTCACCTCCTTCGGAATTTTCAGAGTAAAGCGCGTTCCCTCTCCCTCGCCGTCACTCTCGATCTCCAATACATCTTCCGTCGTATAGTACATCTGCAGCCGCTCCAATACATTATAAATACCGATTCCATTGGATTTGCTGTTTTTCTTATTTTTTACATTTTCTCCGCGCAGCACCCGTTCGATGAGTTCCCGGCTCATGCCGCGCCCATTGTCGGCGACTTCGATATAAACCGTGCCGGCTTCCTGCCAGATGCGCAGTGTAACCCAGCCTTCCCATTCGACACCGCGGATGCCGTACTGCACGGCATTTTCCACGAGTGGCTGTAAGATCATGGAAGGCACAAGAACATTTTCCAGTCCCGGTTCGATCTCCTTCTTATAATGAATGTCTCCGGCAAACCGCACATTGAGAATGTAAATATAATGATCGACCAGCCGGATCTCGTCCGCAAGTGTCGCATCTTCATTGATACGCGACAGATTGTAGCGGAAAAACTCCGCCATATTTTCGATGAAAAGTGCCGTCTTATCGGCATCTTCGATCATCGCAAGCTGCATTCCCGCATTCAATGTATTAAACAGGAAATGCGGATTGATCTGCGACTGTAAGTATTTTAACTGCGCATCTTTTAACAACGTCTGCGTTTTCAATTCGTTTTCGCGCATCTCATTTTCTTTTTCCATGCTGACGCGCTGCGCTTCAACGTATTCACGGATACTTCCCATCATCTTGTCAAAGGCTTTTGACAGACTCTCGACTTCATCCCCGGTGCGGAATACCGGGATGTCCACGGAAAGATCTCCTGCTGTAACTTCTTTCGCACGCCCGGACAAAATTTTCAACGGCTTCGTCAGGCGTCTCGTCATCATGACAACCATGATCGTATCGCACAATACGACGACGAAGAACATGATCGTACCGACCACTTCCATATAATACAGAGAGTTTTGCAAAAGCAGGTAATTATTCGAATTTCCCTGAAACTGTATATTATTCAGACTGCTGATATAGCCATTGAGATATTCTTTCATTTTTCCGGCATCTTCATAGCGCTCCCCATAAGTGTTCACATCTCGTCCACGCTTTGCCTTTACTGCCTCCTCGGAAATCTTTAGGTAATTTTTTCCAAGATAATAAATATTATTTTTTAACACACTCGTCTGTCGGTCCATCGTCTCTTCCTGCACCATAACCAGCTGCTCAGACAGATTCTGCTGGCTGATGTAATACTCCTGCAAGACATTCGAATCTCTTGTTTTTAAATATTCCAACATCTCCGAATGTACCTTATCCAGTTCTTCTGTCATTTCATTTAACTGCACATTGGTCGCATATACCTGTTCAATCTGAACAAGTACCTGATTGATATTGAGAAACATCATCACATTGATGACCAGTGTCATGACCGACGTAAATATCAATAATACGATCATTTTTGTACTAATGGATGCTCGTTTCATTTTCCGCCTCTTATCACTTTTTGCTGTATCATCTGATATTCGTTTACAATTCCGTTTTTCTTATATTCCTGCAATGTCTGGATTGCTGTCTGCCCGATTGCCTCCGGGTCGATTGACACGCTTGCTGCAATTACATTTTTTTCCAGTCCGCGCCGGATCTCATCGTTTTCATAGGCTCCAATAATCTTGACCGTGCCTACTTTACTGTAATCAACAACCGCCTGATAGGCATATGCCGTTCCGGACAAAGACAAGCTGACAAGCACATCCGGACACTGTTTCTCATCTAATATACAGTCTCTGACCGCTTTTTCTGTCGCAAACTCATCTTCGCTCTTCAAAAGCTGCACACGGATTTTCGCTCCCTGCACTTTCTGCCGGATGGTCTGCAAAACCAGATTGCTCTCTCCAAGGTCTCCATTTTTTTCCATCAGCACAAGGACATCGTTTTTCTTCTTGGAAATATTTTCCTGTATCAACTCTGCATAACTGTCTCCGAGACTGCTGTCATTGACTCCGACAAACGCGCACCGCCTGCCGCTGTAGTTGTCATGCAGCATCGTCACAACCGGGATTCCGGCTTCCATCGCCGCATTCATCTCCGATCCCACAGCCTTGGAAGACGATTGCAGTAAAATCCCATCGACTTTTTCCGCAATTGCGATGTCCATATATTCTTTTGTCTCATACGTCTGCGACACATTGTCGGAAATCTGCTCCACATAGATGTTTTGCTTTTTTCCTTCTTCCTTCGCGGCCTCATACACCTGCTGCCAATATTCGTCTTCGGGGTTGTCCACAATAAAGGCATAATGCGCCTCATAGGACTGCTCTTTTGTTTCCTCAAGACCGGTCTTTGCCATCTGTCTCCGCAAAATGGCAAAGCCACCGAGTGTCACAGCAAATGCAATGACGATACAGATCAGCATCCCCATAAGCACTGAATTTGGTCTGTTTTTCTTTTTCATTTTCTCTGACATACCACCTTATCTCAACGGAGTTCCTCACCGCGCCGTTTTTTGTTCATCACCTTATAACGGTACATTTTCTCGTCGCTTTCTTTGATATACTGCTGCATACTCTCCGTTTCTCCGGGTACCCGGCTCGTAATTCCGTAACTGGCATGAATGGCATACGGTTTTTCGCCGGTTTTGTTAAATCTTTCCAACTCTTTCTCCATTTTCAGCATCCATGCGCGGCCTTCCATCTCGGTTACATTTTTTGCCAATACGACAAACTCATCACCACCTGTACGCGCACACAAATATTCTCCCCGACACGCCCCCGAAATCGTCTCACATACTTTCTTCAATGCAAAGTCTCCCTCAATATGCCCAAAATTATCATTGATCTGTTTCATTCCATCGAGGTCAATGACGCACAAAAACAACGGAATCTTTTCCTGTTTTGCCTGTTCCAGCAGTCCGACTCCCTGCTTTTCCAGTCCGCGCCGGTTGTACCAGTCGGTCAGTTCATCGCGGTCATACATATACGCGAGTTCATCGATCAACGTTTTCATCTTATCTTCAATGAGCAGATCATGAATTTTGTTGCCAATATTGATATTCCAGCGGAAGAATAATTTTGCCGTATTTTCCCAAGTCCAAAATTGAAAGGCTTCATAACCGTAACAGCTGTCCTGAAAATGAATCGGCGCAAAATACCACACCTGCGGTTTATCGCTGATCAGTTCTTCCGGCAGAAGTTCCCGCCGTTCAAATGGAATGCGGATTCCGGTCTTTTGCTCATTGTCTTTGATATAAACGCACAATTCCATCTGATCGGTATACGTTTTATACCCCTGCGCATCGTGAAGCATTTCACAGAGGCAGAGTGCATAGTCGCGGATGCCGTACATGTTTTTATGAAATTCTGCAATATAATCTGCGATATCTTCAATGGATTCTGCCTGACTCAAGTAAATGGACATATAGTCAAACTGCATTGCCCGGTTTTGCTCCGCCTGCAGTTGATCGTATTCGCGCTGCTTTTCCAAAATGATCTTTTCGCCCGCTTTTGCCATGCATCCGCAGGATTCTCGCGCCAAAATCTCCGCCTCAAAACAGACTTTTTCTATTTTTTTCCAATCCTCGGTTTCCTGATTTTCTGCGATCAACTCCACCGCCTGCTTTCCCATTTTCTGGAAGGGCACACGCATTGTCGTGATCGCCGGCGTAAAGGAAAGTGTCTCCAGCAGCCCATCGTATCCACTGACACAGATATCTTCCGGCACACGGATTCCCCGCTTGATCAACTCGCTTGCCACCGCCAATGCCATATGGTCATTCGCACACATAATCACTTCCGGCATCTCGTCTTCCGCCAGAAACCAGTCACACGCCTGAGCTCCCATATTGTACCAATAGTCTCCGTAAAACATCTGATGTTCTGTTACTGGAAGTTCGTATTCTTTCATCGTATCTAAGAAGCACTGCATCCGCTCTCTCGCATCCCAATACGTTTTCGGTCCACTCATAAAACAAAGCCGCTTTTTTCCATGTAATTCAATAAAATGCCGGATAAGTCCTGCCATCCCCGTCGTATTTTCCACAAGGAAGTTGACTGCTCCCTCCACTTTTTCGCGAATGCTGACCACCGGACAATGACAATATTTCTTCACATTGTCAAGGATCTTCTGCTGGCTGCTTTTTTCACTCATTGTATCCAATGCCAGTATCACTCCGGCAAATTCCTCATAACATGGCAGGTCCCATATCATTTGATCACCGATAAAATGTTGATTATTGTGTCCATACTTTCCATAATTTGTAAAAATTGCCACGTTATATCCCTGTAGCTCTGCTTCTTCGATGATTCCTTGGCACAAACGCATCTGAAATTCATCTTTGACTTTTTCTGCAAATACCCCTATGGTTTTTCGTTTGTTTTGAAGCATAACCGGTCCACCTCCTTATGTATGATGTTATCACAGAATAGACCATCTTACAACACTAACATTATGAAAAAAATGTGTTTTTGCAAGCCTTGTAAGACAATTCCAAATATGATAAACTGTAAGCAGCAAATAGCACAAAGGGGTTTTTATATGAAACGGATTTGTATTGTATTTATTATCTTATTGTTTTTTCCATATTTTAACATGTTTGTATGGACGCCGTCCGAGCCGGACGCGATGTCCTCACAGGCATCGGCACTTGCGACAGAAACTTCGTCAGCCTCCGCTTCCCCGTATTATCTAGAAGCGATCGGAGCCGATGACACCGCCGCTGTCTTAGATGGCTGCCCGGTCAAAGAGACCGTGATCGCGGTCATTGACACCGGTGCAGAATTGTCCCACGAGGATCTCGCCGATTCCCTTTGGATCAACGAAGCAGAACGAAATGGCACGGACAATGTGGATGACGACGGCAATGGCTACATCGACGATATTTACGGCGTGGATTTTATTAACAATGTTCCCACTCCGGTTCCGAACGATTCCTCGGCACCTCTTCGTTACGAAACTCCGGAAGACGATTCCAACACCAGCCACGGCACACATGTTAGCGGGATTATTGGCATGAATCCGGACAATGCCGTCGGCTACGCCGGTGTCGGTTATCACACAAAAATTATGATCTTAAAAGCGGGAAATTACAAAAACAGTTTTTCCTTTGCCAATGCCACAAAGGCGGTTCAATATGCGGTCGCCAACGGCGCAGATGTGATCAATATGTCATTTGGCAGTTACAATGAAAATGAAACATTTGCTGAAGAATTGGAAAAGGCCTCCACTTCCTGTCTCCTTGTCGCGGCTGCCGGAAATGATGGAAAATCTTCTTCCAACTCCAAGATGTACCCAGCTTCCTATCCTTACGTAATTGGCGTAATGGCAGGTAATACAACGTATGGCTGCTGGACTTCTTCCAATTTTGTCGATTCCTCCCCTGCCCCTTATGACATCCTCTGTCCCGGCGAATCCATCCTCTCTACGACCCGCTACAATTCTTATGCGGAAAAAAGCGGAACTTCGATGGCTTCTCCAATGGCAGCTGGAAGTGCGGCTGTCATTATGGGATTTCTTGAAGCAAATAGAACTTATACAAGCCGGGAAGATCTTCTTTCCGATACCAAAAAATATCTGCTTATGAGCGATTCCGTATATACTTACACCGC
>FR894055.1:0-841 GCA_000434115.1 Roseburia sp. CAG:309
TGTCTCGTTGTTTGCACGTAAAAACAAGGTGTCTACGAACCTTATCGCAAGACACCTTGTATCAATATCCATTTACTATGAATTATTTGTTTACAGCTTCTTTCAGAGCTTTACCAGCTTTGAACTTAGGTGCTTTGCAAGCTGGAACATTCATAGGTTTTCCTGTCAATGGGTTCACACCATTTCTAGCTGCACGATCTGCAACTTCGAAAGAACCGAAACCTACCAACTGTACTTTTCCTCCAGCTTTCAATTCCTCTGTGATTACATCAACAAATGCTTTCAATGCTTTCTCTGCGTCTTTTTTTGACAATTCAGCCTGATCTGCCATAGCTGTAACTAAATCTGTCTTGTTCATGGATTATATCCTCCTCGTGATTTCTTATTATTTTTTGTAAACCTACAACATCCGTTCATGTTTTGTAAACCTACTAACATTATTTATACCCTTTTTTTCATCATTTGTCAAGAATTTTTACTGGAATTGCCATGAAAAACCGACATTTTTACATATTGTTCATTTTTCGAGAGGATATGGAAGTCGATTCCCCCGCTACTGCTCCATCTGGCGTCCAAGAAATCCAGCGCCACAAAGGGCCATTTTCTCCTCAAACTCTCCAAATTTCTGTTCTTTATCGTTTGATAGAAGAATGACTGCTCCAATAGCATCTCCTTCACATACGATTGTCGCCACTGCCTGATTTGGTTCCGGATCTTCTCCCTCGACGATGTGGCACATTTTCCCCTTGCCGTCGGCGTAAAGGGCATTGCTCCGGTTTTGAATACATTCTTTGATGGATTCATCGAGATCTTTTCCGGCATACCGGCGGCTCTGACTGCC
>FR894055.1:887-14097 GCA_000434115.1 Roseburia sp. CAG:309
TGCGACGCACGCGTTACATTTTGCCACATTGGCGACCGACTCCACATATTCCTGCGCCGTATCGCCCAATTCTCCGATCGGCGAATATTTTTTCAGCACAATGCCGCCCTCGTGATTTGTAAATATTTCCATTGGATCACTTTCCCGAATCCGCAGTGTCCGCCGGATTTCTTTCGGAATAACAATTCTTCCCAATTCATCAATTCTTCGCACAATACCTGTTGCTTTCATATTAAAAACCTCCTAATTTCTGCTATAATTTCCATAATTATGCTCTATGGGTAGTATGTGGAAATGAAAAGGAATTATGTATTATTTTTTCAAATTTTTTACTTGCATTTTGGAAATACTATGATATAATAACATTATCGAACATTTGTTTGTTTTTTGAGAGAAGGGATACTATGGCATGTAATATTTCATTATTAAAAAGCAGCCACATTTATCTGTGCATTGACCTAAAGTCGTTTTATGCCTCTGTGGAATGTGTCGAGCGGCATCTTGATCCGCTTACGACCAACCTTGCCGTCGCTGACCCCGAGCGCACGGACAAAACGATCTGTCTTGCGATCTCGCCAAGCATGAAAGCTCTTGGGATCCGGAACCGCTGCCGTGTTTTCGAAATTCCTGCCGGCATTGATTACATTATGGCACCTCCACGCATGAAATTATATATTGAATATTCTGCGCAGATTTACAGCATCTATTTAAAATATGTTGCCAAAGAGGATATCCACGTCTACTCCGTCGATGAAGCCTTTTTGGATGTTACCGATTATCTGTCGCTGTATCAGACCGATGCCCGCTCTCTGGCACAGCGGATCTTGCAGGACATTCTTTCCACTACCGGGATTACTGCCACCTGCGGCATAGGATCAAATCTGTATCTGGCGAAGATTGCACTCGATATCACCGCCAAACACGCGAGTGACTTTGTCGGATGTCTGGATGAACAGCTTTACCGGCAAACGCTTTGGAACCACCGTCCGCTACAGGATTTTTGGCGGATTGGACCCGGCATTGCCGGAAAACTCGAACGTGTCGGCATCTTTACAATGAAAGACCTCGCCGAGGCCGATGAGGATATGCTCTATCATATATTTGGTGTAGATGCTGAACTGCTCATTGACCACGCCTGGGGACGGGAGACTACGACGATAGCAGACATCAAAAACTACCGCCCGCAAAAGAATTCCATCTCCAGCGGACAGGTTCTGCCCTGCGATTATTCGTTTGCTGACGGCGTTCTGATCATAAAAGAAATGGCGGATCTTCTGACATTGGATCTTGTTGATAAAAATCTTGTCACGGATTCACTCACCCTTCATGTCGGCTACGCCAAACGTGGCCACACCATTCCGTCTCCGGCTCATGGCACGACAAATCTGGGGACTTTTACCAGTTCCTCTGCCCGTCTGATCGGTGAGGCTGAGGCTTTGTACAAACGGATTGTCAATCATTCACTTGACATCCGCCGGCTTACTTTAACCTATAATAATGTGTGCGAAGCCGCTTTCCTGCAGCTTGATATTTTTACAGATTTTTCCAAATTGGAAGTGGAGAAAAATATGCAGAAAGCCATCCTCGCGATTCGAAAAAAATATGGAAAAAACGCGATCCTGCGTGGCATGGATCTGGAGGAACACGGCACGACGAGACTGCGGAATGAGCAGATTGGAGGGCATAAAAGTGAATAGAACGAGAGAAAAAATGTCGCGAGAAAACCGGGCAAAACAATTTATGCCTTTTGCTGCTTTAAAGGGATTCGAAGAGGCTTTGGAAAAAAAAGAAAAAATTGTTGTGCCAAAAGCAGAATTGTGCGATGATTATAAGGAACAGTTGGATTTCCGGCTTTCACAGATGCAGTGCGGCGATATGGTAACCGTCGTCTACTTTTGGGATGACAATTATGTCCGTATTACCGGCATTTTGTCCAAAATAAAATTAGAAGAACGCTGGATTCAGGTCGTCCGTACAAAAATCTATTTCGATGACATTTACGAATTGGAGTCCTGAATCGTTATGAATCGGAAAAATAAGGAGGAGTATTTTTATGAGCGCATTATTTTATACAACCCCTTCCCATGGCGACTGGAACCGGGCTCTCCCGATCGGAAACGGGAAACTCGGTGCGATGATCTTTGGCGAGGGAAGCAGTGAACATTTCCAATTAAATGAAGATTCTGTCTGGTTTGGGCAGAAACGAAACCGCAATAATCCGGATGCCCCTGCCAATCTGGAAACCATCCGCCACTATATCTTTGAGGGAAAGATTGAAAAAGCGGAAGAACTCTGTAAATATGCTCTTGCCGGCACGCCACAGAGCCAGCACACCTATCAGACACTGGGGGATGTGTATTTTGATTACTGTGGGAAATTAAAAGAAGGGATTAATTTTGAACGGAAACTTGATCTTTCCGAGGCGATTCACACAAGTCGAATCTTGTCGAAAAAAACCGGTGCGCTATACACCTGTGAGACATTTGCAAGCGCACCAAGAAACTGTATTATTGCTCATTTTCGCTGTTCGACGGCGGGCGAGCTGGATCTTGCCGCCTCGTTACAGCGCGAATGCTTTTATGAGACAACCACACATACAACGGATACCCTTTTGATCGCCGGACGGCTTGGCGGCGGTGAGGAACGTTTTTGCTGTGGTATGAAATTTGTCACGGACGGGTCGGAATTACAGGGAATCGGTGAACATCTGGTAGCCCGGAATGCATCTTATGTCACGGTGTTCCTTACCGCTGCGACGACTTTCCGCCACGCAGATCCGGAAAAAGAAGTACATGATGTACTTGCCGGTGCTTCCCGGCTCTCTTTTGACGAACTGCGTTCAGAGCATGTCAGAGAATATACTTCCTACTATAATCGCATGTACTTTTCGCTCGAATATGACACGTCACTGGATCTGCTTCCTACCGACGAGCGTCTTTCCCGCTTCGACGAAGAGCATCCGGACAACGGTCTTTTGACAACTTGCATGGATTTTGGCAGATATCTCCTCATCAGTTCGAGCCGCGGCGACAGCCTTCCGGCAAATCTGCAAGGGATCTGGAACCGTGATATGAGTGCGCCATGGGGAAGCAAGTATACGATCAATATTAACACGGAAATGAATTATTGGCCAGCAGTGTTGTGCAATCTCGCTGACTGCGAACTTCCGCTCTTTGAACATATGCTTCGGATGCTGCCAAATGGGCAGCAGACCGCTAAAGAAATGTACGGCTGCCGTGGATTTGTCGCTCACCACAATACCGATCTCTGGGGGGATACGGCACCCCAGGACATCTATATCCCGGCAACATTCTGGGTAATGGGCGGTGCGTGGCTGTGTACACATATCTGGAGACATTATATCTATACCGACGACAGGAAATTTTTGGAAAGGACGTATCCGCTGTTAAAAGAGTCGGTACAGTTTTTTATGGATTTTTTGGTGGAAAAAGATGAAAAACTTGTTACCTGTCCTTCCGTTTCGCCGGAAAATACATATATTATGAAAGATGGCACAAAGGGATGTCTTTCTTACGGTGTTACAATGGATAACGAGATTCTTCACGAATTATTTGTACATTTCCAGAAAGCCGCAGAAGTCCTCGGGGAAAAAGACACCGATTTTTTGGCTGCTGCCCGCGAATGCGAACAAAAACTTCCGGAAATCCAGATTGGAAAACACGGACAGATCATGGAATGGCAGGAAGATTACGAAGAAGCGGAACCGGGACACCGCCACATCTCCCATCTATGGGCACTTCATCCGGCATACCAGATTACGCCGGATGGCACACCGGAACTTTGCAAAGCTGCGCGTATCACGTTACAGCGCCGTCTGGAAAATGGCGGCGGGCATACCGGATGGAGCCGTGCCTGGATTCTCAATATGTATGCGCGGCTTTGGGATGGCGAACACTGCTATGAAAATTTACTGGCATTGTTAAAACAATCCACACTGCCGAACCTGTTTGACAATCATCCGCCATTTCAGATTGACGGAAACTTTGGGGCCGCAGCCGCGATGGCAGAGATGCTTCTCCAGTCAAACGAGGAGCGCACTCTCGTACTTCCTGCACTGCCAAAAGCATGGAAAAAAGGCGAAGTCCATGGACTTCGCGGTGTTCACGAAACCACATGGGACCTCGCCTGGAATGACGGTTATCTGACAAGCATCACCGTCCATGCACCGAAGGAAAAAGATCTTCTCCTCGACGTATATTACGATGGGATCAAGCTGGAAATGCCACTTCGGAACGGCATTCCATATCATTTGAGCTGGAGAGAAGTGTAACCACTTCCGCCCGTCCTAAATCGTTGCTTCTATAGAATGAAAACTCGCTTCTCCGCCACTTTCTTTTGTCGAAAAGACAAACAGACCAGCACGGCAGCCGGTAAAATGATCTAGTTTGAAATACAATTTCATTTTATGACCAAGCGGCTCAAATTCGCCGTTTTCGTCCTGATAATAGAATTGTACTTCATCGGTCTGATGGTCAAAATCCACATCCATCCTAAGGATGACCGCCGGTTTACTGATCGGTATCGATGCCTTGATAACAGCTGGTTTTTCTGCCGGTTCCATCGGGATATAGGAATCTGTCTCTGCTTCCCGGCAGCCGACTTCCAAGGCATATCCGTCCTCTTTCCGGCAGATGGCGATCCAGCGGTAGCAGCTCTGCAATGCCACAATGCCCGCATAATCTCCTACTCGGAGTTTCGCAGCATCGACTTCGATCCGAACGGTATCATATGGATCCCGCAGCCGCCGTGTCAATGTATTAAGCGCATGCGTTACCTCTGTCACCACGCGGTCCGTCGTAATATGCAATCCGTCAAAATCTCTGCGGATGCATGACTTTTTCGGAATATGATTCCACTCCGTGTTAATACTTGCCTGAGAAAGATCGGAAAAGCCGTCAAACAATGGTTCATAGGCATGATCCGGCCAAGTGCTCTCAACTTCCAGTTCGGAAGGCACCTTGCCATTTATACCAAATACCGGAAAATCATTTTCCCAATGCATCGGCACAAGCACCGGACTTCGTCCGACTGCACCACGATCCTGAAAAAGTACAGCGTACCATTTTCCATCCGGGGTATCGACAATGCCACCTTGTGCAACGCCCTGGTTCAGATAACCCATGTCATCTGCCAGTACATCTTTTCCGATAAATTCTCCGGTAAGCGAATCTGCCACAAAGCATGACTCGCTGCGCATCGATGGCCAATGAATATTGAACACATAATATTTTCCGTTAATTTTATAAATATGAGAGCCCTCATATCCCAGACCAATCTCATCCGTATCCTTGAAAATCATACGATGAAGGCCTCCCGGCTTGGGTGCACTCAAATCCTCTTTTAATTCCGTCAGCCAGATCTGGCGGTTTCCTGAAACGATATAGACACGGTCATCGTCGTCAAACAGGAGAGAGCAGTCATAATAAAATCCCTCTATCTCCTTTTGCTCCCAGGGACCGGTAATTTTGTCCGATGTATAAACAAGTGTTTTATGTATATCATTGACGGAAAATACAACATAAAAAGTTCCCTTATGCCAGCGGATGCAAGGAGCCCACATACCCTGTCCATAAGCTTCTTTTCCGTCTTCCAGATGATATGCCGGCGTATCCGCCAGTTCTGTATAAATATGAGAAACCGTTTCCCAGTGGCCAAGATCATACGAGCGCAGAATCACAGCTCCCGGCATAAAATGCATCGTCGTACTGACCATATAATACGTATCTTCTACGCGGATGACATCCACATCGGGATAATCACTCGGAATAATTGGATTGGTAATTTTTGTCATACTCAATTCTCTCCTCTCGCCTGATTCAGTAATTCAATCTTTGTATCATACAATTTTTTCGACATATCGATATAATGCGTGTGCGGATTTTCAAAACGCTGCTCTTCACTCCAGATTTCGTAATCAAGCTGCGCCTTGACATAATTCGCGATATCCGGGATCGATTCATTCTGATAAACCAGTTTTCCATCAAGGTAAACCGGAACCTGAAGTTCCTTTGCGGTACAGTTTTCGAAACGACGTTTCTTCCACGGCTTTTTCTCATCAATATAAGAAACCGGTTTCGAAAAATCAATCTCTTCTTCCCGGAGTGCAAGCATATCTGCTACCGCATGTCCATTTTCATCGTAGACGCGGAGCACTTTTTTCAATCCGGGATTTGTAATTTTTTCAATGTTTTCCGACACCTTGATGCGCGGCACAAAGTTTCCATTTTCTTCCACTGCCGCCATCTTGTAAACCGCTCCGAATACCGGTTCCGACTTGGATGTGATCATACGCTCACCGACACCGAAACTGTCAATGCACGCCCCTTGTTCCAACAGGGAATTGATCGTAAATTCATCGAGACTGTTGGACACCACGATCTTACAATCCGTCAGCCCTGCCTCGTCTAACATTTTACGCGCTTTTTTCGAAAGATACGCAAGGTCTCCGCTGTCAAGGCGGATTCCCAAAAGCCGTTTTCCCATTGGCTCCAGCACTTCTTTCGCGACACGGATCGCGTTCGGAATACCGCTTTCCAGCACATCATACGTATCTACCAAAAGCACCGTTCCGTCAGGATAATTTTCCGCATATTTTTTAAACGCCTCAAATTCATCGTTGTAAAACATAACCCAGCTGTGCGCCATCGTTCCGCTGATCGGAATGTCAAACATTTTCCCGGCAAGGACAGTCGCCGTACCGACTGCGCCACCGATGCAGCNNNCCCCCGATGCAGCAGTCCCTCGCTCCATATACTGCCGCATCCATATTATGGGCACGACGCGCACCAAAATCGCTGACTGCACGTCCTCTCGCCGCTTTCACAATACGACGCGCCTTAGTCGCGATCAACGACTGATGGTTCACTTGCAGCAGAATCGCCGTCTCCACCAACTGGGCATCAATCAGCGGCGCAACTACTGTGATAACCGGCTCTCCCGGATACATGATCGTTCCCTCGCGAAAGGCGTAAATATCTCCCTGAAAACGAAAATTAGCAAGATATTCCAAAAATTCTTCGCCAAACATCCCCTGTTCGCGCAGATAACTGATATCTTCCCGCGAAAAATGCAGGTCATTGATGTACTCAATGATCTGTTCCAGTCCTGCAAATATCGCAAAACCTCCATTGTCCGGGTTTTTGCGGTAAAATACATCGAATGCCACACGGGTATCCGCATTGTCCGTATTAAAATAACCGTTGCTCATTGTCATTTCATAAAAATCCATTACCATGGACAAGTTTCGTTGATCGTACTGCCGCATGAAAATCTACCTCTTTTCTCTTTTAATTCTGCAAAACCTGTATCTGACAAGACTTCATCGTACACAATGCTGCCTCGTGCGATTTTTTTGTCACACCGGCACAACAGGAAGCATCCACTTTGATATCCGTTTCCGGCATCGCCGCTTTCAGCAAAAGAGCATTCGAAACCACACAGATGTCCGTGCAAAGTCCGATCAGCTCAATTTCTTCGATCTCTCCGGCAGTCTGTCTCTGCAACAGATCTTCCATCAATTTTACCGAGCCAAATGTCTCTTTTTCATAGACGGTGCATTGTTTTTCTCTGCATATTTTTTCCAATTCCGGAAGGAGTTTCCAGCCGGCTGTCCCTTTGATACAATGTTCCACCGGCAGATATTTTCCCTCGCGTGTCGAAAGAAAATCTTTTCCATGGGTGTCTTTCGTAAAAATAACTTCTCCCTCATAGTCCGCGGCCTTTTTTACAACTGCCGGCACAATTGCCTGTGCTTCGGTCGTTCCGAGCGATCCATCGACAAAATCATGCTGCATATCCACTACAATTAAAATCTTCATTTCCGCTTCTCCTTTCGCTCTTCTCAAAATGCATATTAAAGCCATTATAGACTGTTTTTTTCCAAGTGTCAAAAGATAATGTTATTTTTCCCGCTAATAGTTGAAATATCGCATGACAAATGGTACAATGAATACATATTGAATGAGGAGGAAAACACTATGGCGGATTATGTACTCAGCTGCTGCTCGACAGCGGATCTGAGCGAACAGCATTTTACAGACCGGAATATTTCTTACATCTGCTTTCATTTTGAACTTGATGGGAAACAGTATCCGGATGATCTCGGGAAATCCATTCCCTTTGACAAATTTTACGAGGCAATGGCAAACGGAGCCGATACCAAAACGTCACAGATCAATGCCAATGAATTTGAGGCTTATTTTGAATCCTTTTTACAACAGGGAAAGGATATTTTGCATGTCACCTTGTCTTCAGGCATTTCGGGCGTGTTAAATTCCGCATGTCTGGCAAGAAATATTTTAAGCGAAAAATACCCGGAGCGAAAAATTCTTATCGTAGATTCTCTCGCCGCTTCTTCCGGTTACGGTCTTTTGATGGACAAGCTGGCAGATCTGCGCGATGAGGGGAAAAGCATCGACGAGGTGTATCAATGGTGTCTGGAGAACCGTCTTCATGTACACCACTGGTTCTTTTCGACCAATCTTACATTCTATATCAAAGGAGGGCGTGTCTCAAAGACAGCCGGATTCGTTGGCGGACTTTTAAATATCTGCCCTCTGCTCAATATGGACTTTATGGGACGACTGATCCCACGTTATAAAATACGTACAAAGAAAAAAGTGATCCGTACGATCGTAGAACAGATGGAGCAGTTTGCCATCGCCGGTACGTCGTACAACGGGAAGTGTTACATCTCACATTCTGCCTGCAAAGAAGACGCTCTTGCCGTAGCAGCCCTTGTCGAAGAACGCTTTCCGGCATTAAATGGAAAAGTAGAAATCTATCCGATCGGCACGACTATCGGAAGCCATACCGGTCCCGGAACCGTCGCCCTGTTTTTCTGGGGGATCAACCGGCCGATCGAAGAAGAATAAAAGAGATTCGAGTAAGGAGACGAAACACCATGAAAAAATTGGAAGAGTACGTAAGAAGTATCCCGGATTTTCCGGAGAAAGGAATCATTTTCCGCGATATCACCACGGTGATACAGGATCCGGAAGGATTTCATCTGGCAATCAATGCCATGATGGAAAAGGTAAAAGGTCTGGACTTTGATCTCGTTGTCGGACTGGATGCACGTGGATTTATCTTTGGTTCTGCCATCGCCTATGCTCTCGGAAAGGGCTTTGTTCCATGCCGTAAAAAGGGCAAGCTTCCTTGTGAAACCGTCTGTGCAAGTTATGAGCTGGAATATGGTACTGCCGAGATTGAGCTTCACAAAGATTCCATCGCCAAAGGACAGAAAGTCATTATCGTAGACGACTTGATTGCTACCGGTGGTACAGTAGAAGCCTGCGCCAAATTAGTGAAAGAACTTGGCGGCAGTGTGGAAAAAATTGTATTTCTTCTGGAACTCGCCGGTCTTCACGGACGTGACAAACTGGCAGCCTACGATGTCGCTTCCGTGATCACTTATGAAGGAAAATAAGTCCTGGGACTTATCAATAAAAATCACTTAGTTTAAGAAGGAGGACATTATGTTAGAAAAACTGTTCAAACTCAAAGACAACAACACAACAGTAAAAACAGAAGTCATCGCCGGTCTGACGACATTCATGACAATGGCTTATATTCTTGCCGTCAACCCAAGCATGCTTACCGCAGCCGGCATGGACACCAATGCTGCCCTGATCGCTACGGCGCTTGCTGCCTTTATCGGTACATTTGCGATGGCATTTTTGGCAAATTACCCATTTGCTCTTGCTTCCGGTATGGGACTCAACGCATACTTTGCTTACACCGTATGTGGTTCGATGGGATACTCCTGGCAGGTAGCTCTGCTCGCTGTATTCACCGAAGGTATCGTATTTATCGTACTTTCCCTTACGAACGTACGGGAAGCAATCTTCAATGCAATCCCTCTCACTCTGAAACACGGTGTAAGCGCCGGAATCGGACTTTTCATCGCTTTCGTTGGACTGCAGGGTGCGCACCTTGTTGTAAACAGCGATTCCACTCTTACTACAACTGTAGATTTTGCTGGAAATTTCCACACCGAGGGAATCTGTGCCGTACTTGCAATCGTCGGATTGTTCATTACGATCGTGCTTTACATCAAAGGATTTAAAGGGGCGATCCTGATCGGTATCATTGCCACCTGGATCCTCGGTATGATCATGCAGGCTGCCGGCGTTTACCAGGTAGATGTAGAAGGCGGATTTTACTCCCTCTTCCCGAACCTTGCTTTTGTTGATCTGACAGATCTTGGAAAGACATTCGGACAGTGCTTCCGCGCTGACCTTTCCGGCGTTAGCATCATCAACTTTATCGTCGTACTGTTATCTTTCCTTTTTGTCGATATTTTCGATACTTTGGGAACGTTGGTCGGCGTGGCTACCAAAGCAGATATGCTTGACAGCGAAGGAAAACTTCCACGTATCAAAGAAGCCCTTCTGGCAGATGCAATCGCTACTTCTGCCGGCGCGATCATCGGTACATCTACAACGACAACTTACGTAGAATCTTCTGCCGGCGTAGCAGCAGGCGGACGTACCGGATTGTCATCTGTAGTTACCGGATTTTTGTTTCTGATCTCCATCTTCTTCGCACCGATCTTCACAGCGATCCCTGGTTTTGCCACGGCTCCTGCTTTGATCTTTGTCGGATTCCTGATGGTATCTTCCATAATCAAAGTTGACTTCTCTGACCTCACAGAGGCGGTTCCTGCTTACCTTTGTATGCTTGCTATGCCTTTGATGTACAGCATCGCAGAAGGTATCGCAATGGGCGTTGTCTCCTATGTAGTCATCAATCTTCTTTGCGGAAAAGCGAAAAAGATTACTCCGCTCATGTATGTGCTTGCGGTACTCTTCATCTGCAAATACATATTCTTATAAAAACGATTCAGGAGTTTATTTATGAATTTATTAACCGCCGAAGGCATCACTCACAGTTATCATGACCGCCACCTTTTTTCCGGCCTCTCGTTTCACTTAAACGAGGGGGAAAAGGTGGGACTGATCGGTATCAACGGAACCGGAAAATCGACCCTTTTAAAAATCATTGCCGGAATGCTCGTTCCGGACGAGGGAACCGTGATCCGCGGAAATCAGCTGACGCTGTCGTATCTTCCGCAGTCGCCCGAATTTGCAGACACCGATACAGTTTTGAGCGCTGCCTTAGCCGGTCTGACTGACAATGGCATCTGGGAACGGGAACCAGATGCCAAAAATATGTTGACAAGACTTGGCATCACCGAATTTACAAAACCCATTCAACAGTTGTCCGGGGGACAGCGCAAGCGTGTGGCACTTGTCCGCACTCTGCTGACTGACGCGGACATCCTGATCCTTGACGAGCCGACCAACCACTTAGACAGTGCAATGGCTGAATGGCTGGAAAACCGATTGAAAAACTACCGCGGTGCGCTTGTAATGATCACACACGACCGCTATTTTCTAGACAGCGTTGTGACGCGGATTGTCGAACTGGAACAGGGAAAACTTTATAGTTATGCGGACAGCTACCTCGGATATCTTGCTCTCAAATCCGAACGCAAAGAAATGGAGTCAGCGACCGAACGCAAACGCCAGAGTTTATTGAAAACCGAGATCCAATGGATGATGCGTGGTGCGCGCGCACGTTCCACCAAGCAGAAAGCGCATATTGCCCGCTACGAGGCTCTCCGCGATGTAACGCCGCCGAAAACCGAGGAAAATGTACAGATGACCTCTGTCGCCTCCCGTCTTGGACGGACTACCATTGAATTGAATGGGATTTGCAAATCCTATGATGACCGCACACTCATACGGGATTTTTCTTATATATTTTTGAAAAATGACCGCATCGGGATCATTGGCCCGAATGGGTGCGGAAAATCCACGTTAATGAAACTGATCAACGGTTTGGAGACGCCGGATTCCGGCACGATCACCATCGGACAGACCGTAAAGATCGGTTACTTTTCACAGGAAAATGAATTTTTAGACCCTTCTCTGAAACTGATCGAATATGTGCGCGAAGGAGCGCACGTCATCCATACTCCGACCGGTACGATCAGCGCTTCGCAGATGCTAGAGCGGTTTTTGTTTCCTTCCAATATGCACTACGCATTGATTGAGAAACTTTCGGGCGGCGAAAAACGCCGGCTGTATCTGCTCCGTATCCTTATGGAAGCTCCGAACGTCCTCTTTTTGGATGAGCCGACTAACGATCTGGATATCGAAACGCTGACAATCCTCGAAGACTATCTCGATCACTTTGCCGGCATTGTCGTGACCGTATCGCACGACCGTTACTTTTTGGATCGTGTTGTCCGACGCATCTTTGCGTTTGAAGAAAATGGAACGATCACCCAGTACGAGGGCGGCTACACCGATTATCTCAAAAAATCCGGTGACAAACTGTCCGAAATGAGTACCATTTCCGATAAAAAGGAAAGCAGCCGCAACCCGGATTCCAGTTCCAGAGATACGTGGAAGAAAAATGCGCCAAAGAAATTAAAATTTTCTTATAAAGAACAACGCGAGTATGAAACCATTGAGGAAGATATACAAAAACTGGAAGAAAAAATCGCTTCCCTCGAAAAAGAAATGGAAGAATCTTCCAGTAACTACAGCCGTCTGACAGAACTAAATGAAGAGAAAGAAAATGCCGAAATGGCTTTGCTTGAAAAAATGGAACGCTGGGAATATTTAGAGGACCTGGCTGCCCAGATTGAAAATCAATAAAGGAGAATCAAAAGATATGCAGGAAAAATTAGTAATTACAGGAATGGGCGCCGTAACCCCGATCGGAATCGGCGTTGACACATATTGGGAAAATTTAGTAGAGGGAAAATGCGGCATTGACCACATTACCCGTTTTGATGCAAGCGATCTGCCGGTACAGATTGCTGCCCAGGTAAAAGATTTTAACCCGGATGATTTTATGACAAAAAAACAGAGCCGCGAGATGGATCTGTTTATGCAGTACGGCTACGCCGCAGCGACCGAAGCACTTGCTGACGCCGGAATTGAAGAAGGCACGGTCGCAAGTGACCGTATGGGCGTTGTTGTTGGTACAGCGATGTCCGGTGTATCGATCATTGCGGAGACACAGGACGGTCTGAGTACAGGCGCGCACAAAAAAGTCAGTCCGCGTTTTGTCCCTAAATTCATCGGAAATATTGCCGCAGCGCAAATTGCAATTGCCAAAGGATACCACGGCCCAAGCCTTACCGTCAGCACCGCGTGTTCTTCCGGAGCTGACG